>PKUE01000051.1 GCA_002869685.1 Desulfuromonas sp. | reverse complement strand
TAAAGGGAGGCAAGCCGAATCCGTCAAGCATATCGGAAACAGACTCATTGTAGGTTGATCTAGGGTCAGGAGAAGTTCAGCCGGTTTTTGCATACTTTTGAGCGGCCAGTCAAAAGTATGTCGGCTGCCGGGGCGATTCCCGGCGATTTTGTTTTTCAAAGGTAAGCTTACCTTCTATCCATCCACTGAGTTAAGTAAACTGTCCCCGGAACTCCCGGAACTCCGTAGCCCCCTTTGACTGCCCGTCATTTTCAGCCAATAAATCCCCAATTTATAGCTGCGTCTCTGCCATGAGAGCTTAGCCTAAAGGAAGTACCGTCTATATAATTATAACTGTCTATTATGAATTCTGACTCAAGAAGGTTCTCGAGTGCTTGTTCAATAAGAAGACAAGGTTTATCCAGCCTTCTGGATATGTCGTCCTTCTGGAGCCAAGCTCCGTCCACGCATGCAAGCAACTGGACAACCTCTATCTCAAGAGGGCTCACTTCTTTAGTTTTCTCTGTGTAACTTGACTGTTTTTTTGCGGCATTTCGGGAAAAAAAATTACTGATTAGCTTTTTAGCTACCACAATAAGGATAACAATGGATAAAACACTCCAAATTGGAACAGTTATGCTCCGATGTAAGAAGCTTATTATCCATTCAAAAAATGAAGTTAACCAAGTCCCTAGGCTTGACAGAAAACCTAAAATCCAGCTAATGAAAAGCAATATTAATCCGCTAATAACGCCTGCAACAATTTGCTTTTGCAATGAGTTTTCTCCGCTCATATTCTCTACTACCTAGCTCTTTGTTAAGGGACGCCGAGATAGCGAACGACTTGAGCTATTTATTAGATGTTTTCGGGCTTTCACTTTTTATCTTTGTAGAGACGAAAATATCTTTATGAACCCCTTTTACTGACGCTGAAACAACTACAAGACCACTTATAAATATATATAGGTCTATCTCATTAAGGAGTTTCCTTGCCTCGTCATTCAATGTTCCTACTACAAGCAACAAACCACACACAATACCACTAGACTGCAATACTGCATTCACCATTACAGCTTGGTTGAATTCCTTACCAGCCTGATTGCAGCGATACCAATATATAATAATGAAAATCAATCCTAGGATTGCGGAGGGAATAAAAATAGCTTTATCCATTCATCCCTCCATCTTTCTTTGACTTATTTACAGAATCACCAAGGATTCCACCTATAATTCCACCAATTATTGCGCCAACAGGACCGCCAAGTGAAGCACCTAATATTGCTCCTCCTGCTGCAGCACCAACGACTCGGTGAATTCAAATTGCAAGTGCACCACGTGCCGCTGACCAGAACACTTCATTAGGCGTTCGGTATCCAAGGCATTTGCGTGGTCGATTATTTAACTTTCTTACGGCCTCAGTGACTGCGATTTCATCTGTTTTGCGAAAATCTATTCCTTTTGGAAAATATTGTCTCAACAAGCCGTTGGTATTTTCATTCGCACCGCGTTGCCATGCGGCATACGGATCAGCAAAGTAAATGCTCAATCTTGTCTTTTTCTCAAGCTCTTTGAAGTTTGCAAATTCAGAACCGTTATCCAACGTCAAGGATTGGCGCATCCTGCGGGGGATAGGGCCAAATGCTTTAACGCATCGCTGTGTCAATGTGGCGGCTTTCTTGTTGTCAAGTTTAACCGCAACGAGGTAGCGACTCTTGCGCTCAACCATGGTCGCTATGCAGCCACTTCCTGGTTTTCCTTGAACCGTATCTCCTTCCCAGTCACCAAACCTACTGCGATTTGCAACGATTCCTGGACGCTGATCAATGCCTATGTGATCTGCTCTAAAGCGATATCCAGCGCCATACCGGCGCTGTTTTCGCCGTTTTTTATGTTTTCGGCGCAAGCGTTGATAAAGAACGCCACCAACACTGCCCTCAAGATAAATCCAGCGATAGATGGTTTCATGACTAATCCGCATCGTATCGTCAGTGGGATAATCCATGCGGATTCTATTTGCTATTTCTTCCGGTGACCATTCAAGCTTAAGTTTCGACTCAACATAGGAAACCAGTCGTGAATTGTTCTGTCGACGAAAATGACGGGGCTTGTGGCGGCGTTCGAGTGCTAGCGGTTGCGTCCAATCGTAATAGTAGATTGTCCATGGATGTCTCGCTTTAGCCCGCTTGATTTCGCGACTTATCGTGCTGTGGTTTCGGCCTAATCGTCGAGCAATTTCACGTATGCTGAACGAATATTGCAAATGACTGATGACATAACGTTCGTGTTCGCTAAGATGGGTGTAGGACATGACAGGATCCTTTCTGGCTCTGATTTGGTCACGCTTTTCAGAATACCAGAAGCCCTGTCATGTTCTGTTCTTAGCTTAAGTGGTGCGCTTTGAAATTGAATCTACCCTCTATTATTTTCATCTTCCCCCGATGATTTCTCAGGAGAAGACATGAAGTCAAACTCGCTTTCTACATCATTAGCGCCCGTCACTGAGTGCGTTGTATGGTTTATGGCCCCCACAGGGTACTCCCATACCTCAAATTTAATAGATATTTCTTGGCCGCAGTCGTTACACTCGACCTCATACTCTGACACATATTGTGTTTCAGCCCCCATTCCTCTCTCAGACCCTGATTCCGCATTGAAATCAAAATCATCACGTTTAAGCGAATAGACTGCCCCACATTTACTGCATGAGAATGTGGCCTTTCCTGTTATTCCAGATATCATGTGTGTCCTTGAGTATTTGTATTGCATCTAAGCATTATTGAAAATGCGCAACCTTGATCCCACCTATTCCTTATTCAACATTTTTCACATATCAGAATATTCAAGGAGAACATGGAAGGAGATGCAGATCTTTTTCAGTTCCAACGCAACAGTCCTTAAATTACTTAAATTACTTAAATTACTTAAATTACTTAAATTACTTAAATTACTATTAATAATCAAGGGCTTAATTCGAAAGCGATTAAAGGTTAAAAAAGGCCGACCAACCAAAATGGCTGATCGGCACATGACAACAAATATGAACATTCAGAAATTACTTAGTCTTTTCCCAATCCGCCAAAAACTTCTCAATCCCAATATCCGTCAAAGGATGCTTGGCCAACTGCTTAATCACCGAGAACGGAATCGTACAAATATCAGCACCAATCAACGCAGCATTCAACACATGCATCGGCGTGCGAATCGACGCAACGATAATCTTGGTGGTGTAACCAAAGTTATCAAAGATGGTGCGAATCTGATCAACACCGTCCATCCCTTCCTGACTGATATCATCCAGGCGACCAACAAACGGCGACACATAAGTGGCACCAGCTTTAGCCGCCAACAGAGCCTGTAGCGGCGAGAAGATCAACGTGACGTTGGTCTTGATCCCTTCGGCACTGAAAATACGCGTGGCTTTGAGACCTTCCTCGGTCATCGGCACCTTGATGACAATGTTGGGATGAATCTTGGCCAGCTCGCGACCTTCAGACACCATACCCTCAGCATCCAGCGCAATCACCTCGGCGGAGATGGGGCCATCAACAATGCCGGTAATCTCGGTGATCACCTCTTTAAAATCACGACCGCTTTTGGCGATCAGCGACGGGTTGGTGGTGACACCATCGACCAGACCCAGTTCACTGGCCTGCTTGATTTCGTCGGTAATCGCGGTATCGATAAAAAATTCCATGTTGCCTCCTTATGGGGCCGATCTTCACATCGGCGGTTTAGGATTTCTGCTTGAATTCGCGAAGACACTCTTTACTGCAAAATTTTTCGGCTTTTCCACCCAGCCGCTTTTCAATGATGTCGGTTTCGGGAACATAGGTCCCGCACTGGGAACAGGGGACCATGCGGTCCGGGTCGTTGTTTTTTTTCTCACTCGAACCGCCACTCAATCCACGCAACAGGGCGCTGAACAGAGTATAGCCGAGAAATCCCAGAATAAATAACAGAACGAGTCGTGCAAGCATTACCATTGCTCCTCAATGCAGTCGACGGCATCGTTGTCGTCCAACTGCGTTAACAGGGTGATCATGGTCTGGTTCAGGCGCGGGTGAATCAATTGCGGCGCCAGCTGACATAAGGGTTCAAGGACGAAGCGCCGCACATGCAGGCGCGGATGGGGCACGGTCAGATGCGCCAGGTCGAAACACTGGTCGCCATAGAGCAACACATCCAGATCAAGGGTGCGCGGCCCCCAGTGGATATCGCGGGTGCGCCCGGCCTGTTGTTCGATCTCAAGACAGCAGGCCAACAATGCTTCGGGATCGTGGCGTGTCTGCACCTGCAACACGGCGTTGAGATAATCGGGTTGCTCCGCCGGGCCACCGACAGCCGCAGTGCGGTACAAGGGGGAACTGGCCACCACCTCGACACCGGCACGGGTTAACTGCTGGCGCGCCCACACCAGAGTCTGGCGGCAATCCCCAAGGTTGGCGCCGATCCCGAGATAGGCGACAACGGGTTGTTGATCTGTCACGACAAACCTCCGTAGACACTTTGTGCTGGCCTGTCACCGCGAAAGCTGTGCATAATCGGCGGCGCGTGCGACAGTATCTTGTCACTTTGTTTGTTAAGGATCAATGTTATGAGCTTAATTGTTACCCTGGCTGTTGAAGATCTCGATCACAGCGAGCTTTTTTATCGCGGCGTTCTGGAACTGCCGGTGGAACGTTTTCGCCCCGAAGGCAGTCACCACGATGTGCTGATGATCTCCCAGGGTGACGCGACGGTTCTGCTGCGTGAGAGCGCGGTGCTTGAAGCTCAGCACCCGGCCGCCTTTCAACATCTGGACCGTCAGAATCACGGGGTCGGCCTGTCACTGGACTTTCAGGTGGGCCACCTGAATATCATCCGCACCAATTTGAATCGTCAGGAACATCCCTGCCTGTATGAACTGGAAGATCAGGAGCACGGCTTCAGTGAACTGTGGGTGTATGACCCCGACAATTATCTGATCATTCTGACTCAGGTGACGCAGCCGTCGGCTTAGCTTCACTGCCCCCTTCGCCTCCCTGTTGTGCCGGGCGTTTTTTACGCCGCCGGGGCCGCCGCTTACGCGGTTTCTGTTTTTGTTCCGGCTCTTCACCGGCCAGAGCCCGCTGCCAGCTTTGCAGCAGATCGCGCTCCTGCTGACAGCCTTCGACCCACAACCGATACAATTCAAATGCTTCCGCCGTTGACGGATGGCGCAAAAAGCGCTGTTCGCCGCGCCGCCCGCGCCCGCGCATAAGGCGGAAAAAGCCGATATACAACTCGCGCGCCTGATGCTTGATGCCGTTGGCGATACTGAAGTAGCGGCAATGGGGCGCCAGCACCTGATTGGCCAGCTTGTGCACGTCGCCGATACTCATATCGTCTTCGCACTGCCGGATAAACGGGCCGAGGTACATAGCGGCCAGAGCAAAGTATTCGCGGATGCGCACGCCACTGGCGGTTCGCATATCGAGCTGCCGCAGCAGATCGAAGTGGGCGCGCTCGGCGACAAAGTCGGGGATCAGATAAGGCAGCAGACCGTAGCGATCGGCTTTCTGCAACACCTGCCCGGCAACTTTATGGCGGAACAGTTCCATGATCTCTTCGCGCACCCGCGCCGGGGACGCTGAAATCAGCAGTTCGCCACAGCGGTCAATGGCCGGAATGATGCTTTCTTACAGTTCAAAGCCGAGCCGCGCGGAGAATTCCAGCGCCCGCAACATCCGCACCGGATCTTCGGCAAAGCGCTCGTCGGGATCGCCGATCACCCGGATGATGCCGTCGCGCAGATCGGCCAGACCGCCGACATAGTCGACGATGGAGAAATCTTCAATATCGTAAAACAGCGCGTTGATGGTGAAGTCGCGCCGAAAGGCATCTTCTTCGGGGGTGCCGAAAACATTTTCGGCAAAATTGACCGGCTGACCGTCTTCTTCCGCCTCGGGAAACTCATCGGGCTGGGGCTTGCGCCGGAAGGTCGCCACTTCGATAAGACTTTGTCGGCCGAACATGATGTGGGCCAGTCGAAAGCGGCGACCGATCAGGCGGCAGTTGCGAAACAGCTTGCGCACCTGTTCGGGGGTGGCATCGGTGCCGACATCAAAATCTTTGGGCTGGCGACCGAGCAGCAGGTCACGCACACCGCCACCGACCAGATAGGCGGTATGGCCGTGCTGACGCAGTCGGTACAGCACTTTAAGGCTGTTTTCGTCCATCATGGACCGGGAGATACAATGATTATCGCGGGAGAGAATGACGGGTTCAACTGGCATGGACTCGATAAACTTTCATCGGCAAAATACAAACGACACCACGGGCAACGCAATGTCCTGGACGAAGATCATCACACAATAGCTCTCAACATACACCAAAAACGGATTCCGGTGGCAACTTATCAGATCGACCGGCAGAAGAAAAGACGCAAAGTAGCTGCCTTTGTTGTGTTTTTTTCGATTAGAGACTATAGTACACAAAAATTTTCATCATCCTGGACCTTTTATGACATCGTCAGCAACAAATCTGGTCGTTCTGCTCGGCGCAACGGCCACCGGCAAGACCCATCTGGCCGTTGAAGCGGCCCGTCTGCTTCAGGCGGAGATCATCTCGGCGGATTCTCGCCAGGTCTATCGCGGGATGGATATCGGCACCGGCAAAGATCTGGCCGAATATGAGGAGGTGCCGTACCACCTGATTGACATTGTTGATCCGGGATATGAGTTTAACGTGTTCGAATTCCAGCAACGGTTTTGTCAGACGTTTGAAGAGATCGAGCAGCGCGGCCATCTGCCGCTGCTGTGTGGCGGCACCGGCTTGTATCTTGATGCCGTGCTTGGTGATTACCGGTTGGCGCAGGTGCCACGCAACGATGTCCTGCGTCAGGAACTGGCACCGCTGAACGACGATCAACTGCGTGAGCGCCTGTTACAACTGGCACCACAGCAGCACAATGAGACGGATCTGCAGGAGCGCGAGCGCATTGTGCGGGCCATCGAGATTGCCAGTGCACCGGCGGCCGAGCCACATCCGGTCTTACAGAACTTACAACCGCTGGTGTTTGGCCTGCGCTGGGAACGCCGCGTGATTCGCCAACGGATCACCGCGCGCCTCAAACAGCGGCTGGACGAGGGGATGATCGACGAAGTGGCCCGCCTCCACGAGCTGGGAGCACCCTGGGAAACTCTGGAGTTCTACGGACTGGAATATCGCTTTATCGCCCAGCATCTGCAGGGCAAGCTCAACCGCAACGACATGGTGCAGAAACTCAACAGCGCCATTCATCAGTTTGCCAAGCGTCAGGAAACCTGGTTTCGCCGCATGGAGCGACGCGGTTGCACGATTCACTGGCTGGAGGGGGAACAGCAACCGCTGGCCCGGCTTATGGAGATTGTGGCACGCCACAGTGGCTAAGGAGTACCCATGAAAGATCAAGAACAACCGGAACGCCCCGTGGCCGATAAACGCGCCAAGCTGCGGGCACCTTTGATGATAAAGAAAATCCGCCTGGATGATGGGGAGAAAGTGTTTTTCGGCTATTCCACCAATCTGAGTTGCAGCGGTTTGTTTATTTCGACGGTCAACCCGGCTGAACCGGGCAGTCGTTTTCAGATTGAGGTTCCGCTGCCCGCCCCCATCAACCGGGATGTGCGTTGTCAGTGTGAAACAATCTGGAAACGCAGCTATTCTCCCAAAAGCCCTTATGAACCGGGGATGGGGCTGCGCTTTATCGATCTGAGCGACGAGGACAAAAAGGAAATCGAGAACTGGGTTAAATCACGCCAAAAAGCGGACAGCGAATAAGTCGCGGCGACGGTTTTGTGGTTACAATCCGGCCATCAGTGATTCCCAGAAACAGTTGAGGGCGGCCTGAGCGGCCTTTTCACACACAGAGGGTGCCAGTCCGGAGCGGGACACCAGCTCGCCGACAAAGGTCTGGCGCAAGGCTTTAAGGCGTTCATCAAGCACCTTGTCACTCATCTCATCGTGAAACCATTCCGTTGCCAACTCTCGCAACAGCTCACGCTGCTCTTCCATCATGCGGGTAAAGGGCTCTTCCAGCGCCGACCAGCGTTCTTCGCTTCCGGCCTGGGCAGCCTCCACCATCTCTTTAAACGTTTGTCCGCTGTTGAATGACACCTGTCCTCCTCGACACGGGGCTCACTCTCCCGCGCTATTTTCCACCAAGTATACATGCCAGAGGGGAAAACCCAAAGCCCCGTTATCGGCCCCCACTGTGGCTTACCGGTTTCGCCCGCCGTCAAAATCTGTTAGATTGACGTCAACTTCTTTTACATCACCGCCCGGCCAAACAGGGCAAAATCCGTCTATTCACGAGGATCATGTTGAAAACACTCAAATCTTTTTTCCTGTTCGTTCTCTTCGCTGGCCTGATCGGCGGCGCTTATTACTATTTCCGTGACACCACCGCACCGCAAATCACCCTGAATCCGCCTGCGGGTTCGGTGCAGAAAAATACCACCCTCACCTTAACGTTGGAAGACACCACCAGCGGATTGTCTTCGGTTGAGGTTAAAATCCTCCAGCAGGGCAAAGAGCTCACGGTTCTGTCGAAAGAGTATCCGTTGCAAACCCTGCAAGTCGTTGAAGAGCTGCCGCTGGAAAACCTGCTGCTCGAAGATGGCCCATTGACCGTTGAGGTCACGACAACGGACCGCTCGATTTATCATTTCGGCCAGGGCAACACGGCATCGACTTCAGCGACCCTGCTGCGCGACAGCCGCCCCCCCATCATCACCGTGCAGAGCGTGGCCCACAACCTCAACCAAGGTGGGGCGGGACTGATCGTTTATACGGTTTCGGAAGACGTTACCCGCAGCGGCATCCAGATCGGTGACTACTTTTTTCCCGGTTACCAACAACCCTCGGGCACCTATGTATGCCTGTTTGCCTTTCCGTATAACGTCTCCGGTGATGAAACCCCGCGTCTGATTGCGGTTGATCAGGCCGAGAATATCGGGATGGGCGGATTCTACTACCATCTTAACCGACGCAATTTCCGTGCGGACAAAATCGGCATCAGCGACAGCTTCCTCAACAGTAAAATGCCCCAGTTCCAACACCTGTTTCCCGATGCAGCCACGCCGGTTGAAGTGTTCCTCAAAGTCAACCGGGTGTTACGCCCGCGCAACCGTGCCCGCCTGGTTGAGATCGGCCATGACACCAGCGACCATTTCGTGTGGAGCAAATCATTTTTGCGCCAGCCCAATGCGGCCAACCGCGCCATGTTCGGTGACAAACGGGCCTATATCTACAATGGCAACAACATCGACCAGCAAACCCATCTCGGTATCGACCTGGCCTCTATTGCCCGGGCTGAAGTTCCGGCCAGCAACAGTGGCCGCGTCGTTTTTGCCGACTTCATGGGGATCTACGGTCAATGCATCATTATCGATCACGGTCTCGGCCTGCAAACCCTGTACGCCCACCTGAGCAAGATGAATGTCGCCGTGGGTGACCTCATTGAGCGGGGACAGATTATCGCTAAAACCGGCGCAACCGGTCTGGCTGGGGGCGACCATCTCCATTTCGGGGTAACAATCTCCGGGATTCCGGTCAACCCGGTGGAATGGTGGGACCATAACTGGGTCACCAACAACATCACCAGCAAACTGGATCTAGCCAAACAGTGATCCAATCATAATCGCTGCACATTATGGGGGAGGACAAGGGATGATCTTATCGGGAAAAGAGATTGAAAAACGTCTTGGCCAGGATATTCTGATTGACCCGTTCCGCCCCCAGCAGCTCAATCCCAACAGCTACAACCTGCGCCTGCATGACGAACTGATGATTTACAACGATCCGGTTCTCGACATGAAACAGCCCCCGCAAACGCAGGCTCTGACGATCCCCCCCGAAGGTCTGGTGCTCGAGTCCGGTCGCCTCTACCTTGGCCGCACCATCGAGCATACCACCACCCACAATCTCGTTCCCATGCTGGAGGGCCGCTCCTCTATCGGTCGACTCGGTCTGTTTGTGCATGTCACCGCTGGATTCGGCGATGTCGGCTTCAGCGGCTACTGGACATTGGAGATTTTTTGTATCCACCCAATCCGTATCTATGCCGGGGTCGAAATCTGTCAGATTTTTTATCACACCATTGAGGGGGAACATACTGTCTACAATAGTGGCAAATATCAGAACAATAAAGGGATTCAGCCCAGCTTGCTTTACCGTGACTTCTCTTAACCCTGCAAAAAGCCTATAAAATAATTTTTTCTCATAGACAGAGCCAATGAGCGAAGCTATTCTTAGCGGACAGAACCGTCCCCCATTCGGTTTATCTTACATGAAATGTGAAATGAATAAATTTAACCATGCCGAGGAAAGAACGCTCTCTCTGCCCCAGGGGTGGCCGGATGAAGCGCAAAAGCCTCTTACTGCACTGGCGGAGCTGTGCCTGTCCTTCGGGTTATTTGTCCAACAACTGGAGCCCGATCTGGACACTGCAGGCAATCAACATTCAATTGTCTGCCAACCTCAACAACAGTATGCCACCATCCCCCTCAACTGGCCCGAACAGGGCCCTGTTCTCCTTCATATTGCCCCGCTCAGTCTCCACGGTACGCCCTTCAACCATCAGACACTGCGCGGCATTCAAAACAGTCTGCAACAACTTCTGAACATGCACACTGCGCTGGCGGCTTCACAACAGCAGGCCGACCGGTGGCAACAGGCACTCTACAGTTCTTTTGCGGTCTGGGATTGGGATCGGACGACCCAGCAACTGTTCTGCTCTCAGGAGTGGACCAATCTGCTCGGCCTGCCCCACAACACTATTCGCTCGGTTCGCAGCCTGCTGCAACGGATACATCCGAACGACCGGGGACAATTCATTACCTCGTTAAGAAAGCTGGAATCTGGCACCATTGATATGCTCGATTGCGAAGTCCGTTTCCGCCACGCCTGGGAGGATTACATCTGGCTGCGCACGCGCGGCAAAGCCTCGGGCACCTTCGCCAATGGCAAAGCCCAGCGAATCATCGGCACCAGTGTCAACATTACCGCCAGGAAGAATGCGGAAGAAGAGATTTACGACCTTTGCCAGCAATTGCACAACTCGGAACTGCTCTATCGCGAGTTGATGAAACACGCCAGTGATGCCATCCTGATCGTCGATACCTTGAGCGGAAAAATCATCGATGCCAACCATCTTGCCAGCCACCTGAGCAGTTACACCCTGAAAGAGTTGATGGGCATGGAGCGCTCGGCGCTGTTAAAAACGCCACAGGGGGACTGTATCCCCTGCCAGGGCAAGGGTTTGATCCGTGACATGCGCCTTGTGGGAAAATACGGCCAGGAGCATATCATCGATATCAGCTGCACCAGCATCAACGTATCGGGCCAACAGCTCGCCCAGTGCATCATTCATGATATTTCGGAGCACAAAGCCATCGAGGCACGCCTGCATCATCTGGCCCATCATGATCCGCTTACCGGTCTGCCTAATCGCATCCTGTTCCGCGATCGCCTGCAACATGCCATTCGCAAAGCCCAACGCAACAACACCCTGCTGGCGTTGTGCTTTTTTGATCTGGATCGATTCAAGTCGATCAACGACTCCCTCGGCCACGATATTGGCGATCAGGTTTTGATCACCATTGCCGAACGGCTGTCCTCATCAATCCGCGCCAGTGACACGGCGGCACGGCTGGCCGGTGACGAGTTTGTCATCATTCTTGAGGAACTTGACCAGGCGGAAATGGTCCGGACAATCGCCTCAAAAATCCTCAAACGGATCAACCAGCCCATCACCATTGGCACTCATCAAATTCGGGTCACATCAAGTTTGGGCATCAGCATCTACCCCCACTTCACCCGAGACAGCGATACGCTGCTCAGTCAGGCCGACACGGCGATGTATCGTGCCAAAACCACCGGCAACTGTCTGGAATTCTATGCGTTTTCGGAAGATGAAGGGCAGAAGAATCTCGATCTGTGGCCACAGCAAAAAAGCCGCTCTACATAAGCGGCTTTTTCAAAAGACATCCTGATAATTCTGACAAGAAACGTGCTAAAAAATCGCTGCCAAACGCTCGTAAGATTGGCGCAGACGCATTGACAGGCAAAACAACATCCCCTTCATCAAGCGCCCACCGAGTTCAGGGTAACGCTGGTTCATCTCGTCAAATTTATCTTTGTGCAGCAACAGCAGATGACTTTCCTCCAGCGCCGTTGCGGTGATCGGACGTGGTTCGTTGGAAAGAATACTGACGATTCCGATCAGCGACTCATGGCTGTACACCCCGACCACAACCTGCTTACCGCGGAACTCCGTTTCTTTTTTGGTCTCAATCCGGCCATCGACAATGAAGGCAACAAAGTTGCTGCGATCCCCTTCACTCCACAGGTTATCACCTGCCTGCAGTTTGCGGCACTCGAAGTAGGGTGACAGCAGTGAGACGTCATTTTCATCAAGAAAGTGAAAAAAACGGAATTCGCGCTTCATGCGCAAACATTGATCATCCGGCTCGACGAGAATCATGCGGCGTCCTTTTGCTCGACCTCAGCACGCTGATGCAGGCTATCGAGCTTCTCTTTCATCTCCTCCAGCAGGCCGTCCATCCCTTTACTGCGCAGGATCGAGGCATAGCTGCTGCGGTAGTTGCGGATCAAACTGACTTTTTCGATGACCACGTCGTAGACCTGCCAGTCGTTGTTCTGCAACAACAGCTTGTAGGAGATGGGGATATCCGCAGAGGCCGTGTGAATTACCGTATCGACAACCGCCCGATTCTGGCGGATTTCCTCTTCGCCGTAGCTGATTTTCTCATTGGTATAGGCCTGAATCCGCCCGAGGTAGGTTTCTTCAAGCAGTCCGGTAAACAAGTCGATAAATTTCTGGCGTTGCAGGTCGTTGGCCGAGGCCCAACTGCGCCCCAAGGCCCCCTGAGACATCAGCTGAAAGTCAAACTGTTCGCGGATCAGACCGCTGATAACCTCACGCCGTTGCGGGCTGTCTGCCGGCAACGTGCGTAACTGATCTAGAATAGCATCAACGGTCGTCTGCACCTCAATGCGAGGACTGATCGGGGCGGTTTCAGCCGTGACATATCCCGCGCACAATAACGTGAACACGATCAAATAGAGAAAAGTTTTCATGGTCTTCATCCTTATAAAATGCGACAGGGTCAGCCTTAATCGGCAACGTTGGCTGCCCTGTTTTGTAAGTAGGCATCGCGGATGAACAGATAGGGGTCGAGCTGTTCGTCGACGATACTTTCGTAGGTGTCTTTATCCAGAGAGATCCGGTTCACAACGTCGGAGCCTTTAATTCCCAGCGCCACTTCCTGACGCACACTCCAATAAACGGGATCGATAAAACTGTCCGGAATCATCGAAACCCCGTCACGCAACGTGGAGGCGCCAAAGAAAGGCAACACCAGGTAGAAACCCTCTTCAACCCCATAATAACCCAGCGTTTGGCCGAAATCTTCCTCTTTCTTTTTCAGCGACCAGATGGTATCAGCGGCATCGTAAAATCCGAAGATCCCCAGAGTGGTGTTGACCACCAGCCGCCCCACTTCGCTTCCTGCCTGTTTAAACTTGAGTTGCAACAGAGAATTGACCGCCCGGATCGGCGATTTGAGATTATCGAGCATATTCCCCAAGCCGACACGAGCAGGTTCGGGTACCACCCGGAAACCACGCGCTACCGGTTTAAGCAGGTAAAAATACATTTTATCGTTAAACCAGAAAACACCGCGGTTAACGACTTCGAGAGGATCTCCGGTGGGGGCGTCACTGACATCCCCGCCATAGAGATCGCCATAAAGATCCAACGGCGGCGCCGGTTGTTCATCCGCCGCCTCAACGACTGCCGTCACAGTCATCAGACACAACATCATGAGCAAGAGTGTTACCACCATTCGTTTCATTGAAGTCACCTCTACAGCCAACACCTAACAGATCAAGGTTGCTGTTTTGTTAGATCGCACATGGTTATCAGACGCTAGTTACTCTCAAAAATATACTTGCTTAACAATTCTTCGAGATTAATGGCGGATTCTGTTTCAAAAATTTCGCCACCTTCGTCAATTAAAATCGGCGAACCACCAGGAAGAATACTGATATAGCGATCTCCGATGATACCCGAAGTCCGCACCGACGCGATGCAATCGTCCTGCAGCTCGATACTGCGCTGGATATCAAGAGCGACCACAGCGTCATAACTTTTCGGATCCAGCGAAATCGACGCGACCTTGCCGACATCCACTCCACCTATCTGCACACTGGCCCCCAGTTTCAATCCGGCAACGGAGCCGAAGCGGGCTTTGACGCGATAGTGATCATTGTCAAACAGGGAGACATCCCCCAATTTCACCGACAGGTAAATAAAACATGCAAAGCCAAGCAGCATGAACAAGCCGACGACAATCTCGAGATTATAACGCTTCATAGAGCAGAGACTCCTCCGTTTCACTACTGTAAATGGGTCCCATTGTTTCAACGACAAAAGAACGGATCAGGGGATTATCAGACAGCTGAAAAGCTTCCGGCGACATACACCCCTGCAACTGTCCTTTGGCCATCAGGGCCACATAATCAGACAATTTAAAAATCTTCGGCACATCGTGACTGACAATCACGGCCGTATAATTCAAACGCGCCTGGGTTTCAAAAAACAGGCGATAGATTTCATTGCTTTTGCTGACATCCAACCCGGTGGTCGGCTCATCAAAAAACACAACTTTAGGATTCAGCACCAGCGCCCGTGCCAGACCTACCCTCTTCTGCATCCCACCACTGAGTTGGGCCGGAAACTTCGCCTCATGCCCTTCCAGCCCCATCAGGGCCAGTTTTTCTTCCACATTGCGCCGGATCGACTTCTCATCATCGTGGGTCCGCTCCCGCAAGGGCAAGGCAATATTGTCGTACACCGTCATCGAATCAAACAATGCAACATTCTGAAACAACACGCCAAAATAGCTGCGAATCTCTCGCAATTTCCGTTTTGAGGCCCGCTGGAGGTCTTGACCGAACACCTCAACACGTCCGGCATCAGGGGTCATCAAGCCAAGCATATGCTTGAGAATGACACTTTTGCCCTGCCCGCTGGCACCAACAATCACCGTGGTTGTTCCTGCCCGCACCTGGAGTGAAACACCATCCAGCACTTTCTGGCCATTAAACGATTTCTCTACCTGATCGAGCTCAATGACGATTTCGTTGTCCGTGGTCATATCGTTCACTCCATTACAACAGGATGGCGCTGATCAGATAATCCCACACCAGCACGGAGACCGAGGCCAGGACAACCGCACTGGTTGTGGTCCGACTGACCCCCTCGGCACCAAACCCACCGCCCTTCTCGCGATGCAGGTAAAACCCCTTGGCGGCGCAGATCCATACCAGCAGCAGACCGAAAATCACTGATTTGACCAGGCCCATTTCAATATCGAGCCAGACAACGCTGGAATACATTCCCTGAAAATACGCACCGGCACTGACATCAAACAGCTGAACACCGATCATAAAACCGCCGAGGATGCCAATGACATCAAAGATACAGGTGAGCAGCGGCATGGCGATCAGCCCGGCAACCAGCTTGGGGACAATCAGATATTTGTAGGGATCAATGGCCATGCACTCCAGCGCATCAATCTGTTCACTATTGCGCATAATACCGACCTCGGCACAAATCGCCGAGCCCGCCCGACCAATCACCATTAACGCGGCCAGCACCGGACCGAGTTCGCGGATCAGACTCAAGGCAACCGCACCGCCGAGAAAGCCGACGGAACCAAATTTGGCCAACGTGTAATACCCCTGCAGCCCGAGCACCATCCCGGTAAACAAACCAGTAAACAAGATGACAAACAGGGAGTTGGCCCCGATGAACTGAATCTGTCGCACGATCGGACGCAGCTTATACGGCGGCTTGATCGCGCAATAAACAGAGGTGAGCAAGAAAACTCCGAACCGTCCGGATACTTCAAGAAAGTGCAGAGTGTGATGCCCGATGAATGCCAAAGATCTCATGCGTCGAGGGGTCTCCCGTGAGTCAACATACTTAATTCACAACAAAATGAAGCCTTATATAGTAATACTGCAACCAAAGTATTGTCGAGGGCTAATTACCTTTAATATCGAGCAAAAACATCTTCTTGCAAAAACTTTTTCCCCTGCAACATCTTCACAACGAATTACAGACAAAAAAGGTAAAGATTTTAGCGTCAACTGCCGACAAGTAAAATAGCGTAAACAGGAACCAACTGTTCCATTTTGTATCAGCTACTGCCGGTCATTACGCGTTGTGGGCTGTTTTTTGAACAAGTTAAACACCTACTAATCAAGCGCCGCAAAAGAAGGGCAAAAAACAATAACCAACAAAAACAACAGGTTGCGTTAAAAAAACCCGAATTATTACAAATTGGCTCACTTACTGCTTATTGAAAAGATAACGAAACAGTCGGTTATCAACAGTTATCGACAGAGTTATCAACAGACGATTTGACAAGAATAACCTTTTCGGTTATATTTAGCCAAGTAAAAAAATCTGAAGAAAGGAGACACGCCATGTCAATTACCATCCCGTTGAAGAAAATTATCGGCAAAAAGCCCAACACGGTTGCCAAACTGTTGAAAGATCTTGGGATTGACACCGAGAAGCCCTACAACTATCGTATGAACGCGATAGAGATCATCATCGAGCAATAAACGGCTCATCACGATCTCACTGAAACACCAATGTTCGCCCAATTATTTGGTGGCGATTAACAATATAAGCAGCTACACCTGATCCAGGTGGGCTGCATTTTTTTTGCCCACAACCTGACTCACTGCCCATCTTCTCCACACTATTTCACAACAAAAAATAGCGTCTACCATTTAAGGATTCAAAACCGCCCCCCGGCAATGTTAAAGTAAGCGATTTGAAATCATGATCTTATATTGCCCCTAAGGAGCCTTTGACAATGCCCGTATTGACTCTGTTCACCATTGCAGTTCTCAGCACTCTGTTTTTTGGCGAGGTGCCGTTACAATTTCAGCAGCCTCTACAGATGGCAGCCCTTGCTCTGCCGCTGTTGCAATTAATTCTTACCCTGTTGAAAATCGGCCAGCAAAAATCAGCCAGCCAAGCCGAGCCCGTCGAAGCCACGCAGGAAGAAGAGGCGCCAGCCCCTGCGGCCGCCATCACCCACGACAGTGGCGCCGAGTGTGATGCCGCCGTGGTGCAGTTGATGGCCCGTTTGCAGGAAAAGGGGCGACTGATCGATTTTGTCATGGACGATATCTCGGCCTACGACAATGAATCGGTCGGTGCCGCCGCCCGCATTGTCCATCAGGGGTGTTGTGAAGTGGTCGACGATTACTTCACCATCACTCCGGTTCACGGCGGCGAAGAGATGGAACAGATCAGCCTGGCGCAAAACTACGACAGCACCCGTTATCGTCTGATCGGGCGCGTTCCCGACCAGCCCCCATACAACGGTCAAGTGTTGCACCGCGGCTGGAAAACCACGACGGTGAAACGCCCCCATATGGCCGATGTCGCCGAAGTTCCCAGTCTCAAGGAAATCATTGCGCCCGCCGAAGTTGAGATCAACTGAGGCCACTCGGAGGCTGGAGCCGCATGTATGCAGATTACGCCATTGGCATTGACCTCGGCACATCCAATTCCGCTCTCTCCATAACCTCTCTGGCTGAGGGCGATCAGATCGAGAGTGTGGAGATCCTTCAACAGATCTCGCCGCAGGGATATGAATCGTATCAAACCCTGCCGTCATTTCTCTACCTGTTTACCCCCCAGGAACAACAGCAGGCACCACGCCTGCCCTGGCAGCAAGAGGAACCGCAATGGAGCATCGGCCGCTACGCCCACGAGCACGGTGCAAAAACGACGGATCGGCTGGTCTGCTCGGCCAAATCATGGCTGTGCCACAGCGGCATTGATCCGCAACAGCCACTGCTGCCCTGGCAATCAGCATTAAAAGATCGGCTGGTCTCCCCTTTTGCCGCCCAGGTTGCTTATCTTCGCCATTTACATCAGGCACTGTTACACCATCTGGCCAAGACGGGTCGCAAGACCGATCTGTCTGCCGCCAGCATCACTCTGACCGTTCCTGCCTCTTTTGATGAGATCGCCCGTATTCTGACAGCGGATGCAGCCCAGCTAGCGGGCTGGGGTGAGGTCACCCTGCTCGAGGAGCAACAGGCGGCGTTCTACGCCTGGCTGGACCGCCATCAGGACAGTTGGCGCGATCAGGTCCAGTGCGGTGACCTGATTCTGGTCTGCGATGTCGGTGGCGGTACTGCTGATTTCAGTCTGATTGCCGTAGCAGAAAAAGACGGCGAACTGACTTTGGAACGGGTCAGTGTCGGCAAGCATCTGCTGCTCGGTGGCGACAATATGGACCTGGCGCTGGCCTACGCCCTCAAAGCGCAACTTGAAGCAGCAGGGCACAAACTCGACAACCAACAGTTCGCTTCACTGGTACATGGCAGTCGTCTCGGCAAGGAAGCGTTGTTTGCCGACCCGCAACGTCAGGACTATCCCCTGTCCCTGACCGGACGTGGTGCCAGTCTGATGGCACGTACCATCACCACCACCCTGACCCGCGCCCTGCTGGAACAAGTCATCCTCGACGGTTTTCTTGCCCACACCAGCATTGAGCAACCGCCACAGAATTCCCCGCAGATGGGCTTACAGGAATTCGGCCTGCCTTATGTTCAGGATCCGGTTCTCACCCGCCATCTGGGAGAGTTTCTGGTTAACAGTGCGACCAATGCCAGTGCCAATCCGCTCTGGGCACAACGTCTGGACGCCCAGTTTTACAGCAGTGGCAACCGTCGCTGGTTACGTCCGACTGCCGTATTGTTCAACGGTGGCATTTTTAAAGCGGCGCCGATCCGGCAACGGATTTTTGATGTCCTGCACCAGTTCAACGCCGGCGCGCCACTCCGCCAGCTGCACGGCGAACAACTCGATTTAGCCGTAGCCCACGGCGCAGCAGTTCACGCCCGCCAGCTGGCACGTGGCGAGGGGATCCGCATCAAAGCTGGAACCGCCCGTTCCTACTACATCGGCATCGAAAGCAGCATGCCTGCCATTCCGGGCTTCTGCCCTCCCCTCAAGGCCCTGTGCGTCATCCCTCAGGGGATGGAGGAAGGCAGTGAGGCGACGCTACCCGATCAGGAATTCGGCCTGATGACCGGCCAATCGGTGCACTTCCGTTTTTTCAGTTCCACCACCCGCTCAGGGGACACCACCGGTGATTGGGTGGAGGATGCCAGCGTGCTCGAAGAAACCTCTTCGCTCTGCCTCACGCTGCCCGCCAACGACAGCCAGCAGGGCCAGATGATTCCGGTTCAGTTGCGGGCGCACATCAATGCACTGGGCATTCTGGAACTATGGATGCAGCACAGCCATTCGGAACAGCGCTGGAAAATCGAATTCAACGTCCGAGGAACATCATGACGTCACCCCGTTTCAGTATTGGTATCGATCTGGGCACCACCAATTGCGTGCTCTCGTATGTTGACAGCCATCAACCACAACGCGGCTCACAGGTTCTGGACATCCGCCAGTGGGACAGCGCTTCCACCCATGTTGATGCATCGACGCTCCCATCCTTCGCCTATACGCCAACATCCGCCGAGCAGCCCCGTTTCAGCGACAACACCAACCTGCCAGCCCCCGTTGCCAGTCGGATTCCCGGTATCTATGCCCGTCAACAGATGGCGTTCAGTCCGGGACGGGTGATTCACTCGGCCAAATCGTGGCTGTGTCATGCCGATGTCGACCGCACGGCAGCGATTCTGCCGTGGAAGTCGGAAGAGATCGCCGACAGCGAAAAATGCTCTCCCGTCGCAGCCAGCGCCCTCTATCTGCGGTGGCTCAAAGAGATCTGGCAACAACGGATGGCAGAGGTGGACGACAGCACGTTCAATGCTCAGGATATCGTCATCACCGTCCCCGCCTCCTTTGACGAGGCTGCTCAGGAACTGACATTGCTGGCCGCCAAAGAGGCCGATTATCCGGAGACCATCCGGCTGATTGAAGAACCACAGGCGGCGTTTTATTTCTGGCTGGGTCGCGACCAACACCTCAGCCAACTGCACGATCTGCTGGAACACAACCAACGCAGCAGTCTGCGCGTACTGGTATGCGATATCGGCGGCGGCACCACCGACCTGAGCTTGTTTGCAGTCAGCACCGACAAACAAACACGCAGCGGCCTGAAGCTTGAACGTCTCGCCGTCAGTGACCATCTGCTGCTCGGCGGCGACAATATCGACCTGACGCTGGCTCATATCCTCGAACATAAGCTGGTGCGCCCGGGTCAAAAACTCACCGGCCGCCAATGGAATCAGCTCCTGGTACAGGCCCGCGACCTCAAAGAACGGATTCTCGGTGAGGAGGGAACCTGCAGCACGGTCGACGCTGCGCAGGAATTCACCGTCACTCTGACCGGCTCCGGTTCCGGACTGTTCGCCTCCACCCTGTCAACGCGCATCCAGGCGGCGGAGATCCAGCAGTGCATTCTCGACGGCTTCTTTCCGCTGTGCAGTCGCGACCAGCGCCCGACCACCCGCCAGGGCGGCCTCAAAGAGTGGGGTCTGCCCTATGCCGATGACTCGGCCATCTCCCACCATCTGGCCGAGTTTCTCGACAACCAGCCGGTGGATGCCGTGTTGTTTAACGGTGGCACGGTCACCCCATTGCTGCTGCGACAGCGTCTCCACGATCTGATCAGCTCATGGCAAACGGATCAACCGCCGGTGGTCCTGCACAACGAATCAATCTCCATGGCCGTTGCCCGAGGCGCGGCACGCTACAGTTGGATCTTGCGTCACGACGCGCGCGACAACCGCATCAGCGGTGGCCACGCCCACGCCCTTTATCTGGAAGTGGTCCATGGCCGCAAAAAAAAGGATCGCTCACTAGTGTGCATCCTGCCCAAAGGACTCGAAGCAGGACAGACCGTGCGCATCAACGACAGTTCCTTTGATCTGCTGGTCAATCAACCGGCCCGCTTTCAGTGCTGGTATGCCGCCCGCCGCCAGCAGGACCGTGCCGGCGCCATCCTGCCATGGAACAACCGCGAGTTCCGCCCGCTGCCACCACTGGAAACGGCCATCCATCTTTCACCGGAGCACCCGACACCAGCCAACAACCGCCTGCGTGTCAGCCTGGAGGCCTCCCTCAACGAACTGGGCCTGCTGCAGCTGCATTGTGTCGAACAACAGGGCGACGGCCGCTGGCGTCTCGACTTCAACCTGCGTAAAGGGGTGGATGAACAACAGCAGACCTCGACGCAGCCCAGTGAATTTACGGCGGACCCGAAATCACAACAGGCTTTGCCCTGCCTGCAGGCGGTCTTTGCCAAAAAGAAACGGGTCGACCTGCCGGATATCCCGGCCAAACAGTTGATCAAAGCGCTGGAAAAGCAACTCGGCAGCCGTGAGAACTGGAACAGCATCACGCTGCGCACGCTGTGGCCGGAACTGGCCACCAGCATGACGCGTAAATCTCGCAGCCTCGACCATGAAGTGGCCTGGCTGTACCTGGCCGGGTTCACCTTACGCCCTGGCTACGGCGTTCAACACGACGAATCACGTCTGGAGGAATTGTGGCGCGCATGGAGCCTGGGCATGGCCTTTCCCAAAGAAAAACGCAGCCAGAGTCACTGGTATCTGTTATGGCGACGGGTGGCTGGCGGGTTGAATGCCCAGCGCCAGCAACAGATTCTCGATAAGATCCTGCCGACCCTGCGCTCCAGCAATGATCCAATGCCGGAAATGATTTACCTGGCAGCCGCCCTGGAACGGATTGCCCCCCAGACCAAGGTTGAACTGATCCAGCGCTTTACCACTTGCCTGCTCAAGGAAAAGGTACGCCATAAAGCGCCTTATATTTGGGCACTCAGCCGTCTGCTCAGCCGGACACCGCTTTACGCCGGAAGTGATCGCATTGTCCATCCTCGTGAAGTAATGACCTTGTTTGAAAAAGTAAAAGAGCACAATTGGCGCGAAGAACCGTGGAAAGGCCTGAGCGGTCTGTTTACCATGGCCGCTCGTTGCACGGATCAACGTGAAATTGACCTCGACAGCCGGGAGCGGCAGGAGATCGTTGCCAAACTACGCGAAGCCAAAGCAGACAAGGCGTATATCGACCAGGTTGATCATTTTGTGCCGTTGAGCGATGATGATCGTGAGGTACAGTTTGGTGAAGCATTGCCGGCAGGACTGATTCTGATTGGTGCGCCTTAGCTTTGGCTGAAAGTGGCCCCTAAATAACAGCGTGACGTCACTTCATCGGGCTTCATCCGTTTGTGTTGCGTGGTACGCACGTGGCGTGGGCTTCCGCGCCAACAGGTCGGACCACTTTTGCGTCGACAAAAGTGGCGCAAAATCGACTCCCGGCCATTGCGCCCTGCGGGTTCCCTCACCCCGTTCGGCGCTGCTGAACGGGAGGGCTCAGGGACTAAATAACACACGAACATAGGGCGGGCTCCGTCCCACCCGTTAGATCGGTGCCACACCAGAGATGACGAAAAATCTTCATCAACGTTTTACACCACAGCTGATGACACGCACGATTCGCCGACCTCAAGGCGGCGAGCCAAATCCGTGGAGCAAAACGAAAACAGTCTCAGTGTAGGTAAATAGTTAAGCCGGTTTTTGCATCCTTTTGAGCGGCCAGTCGAAAGGATGTCGCCTGCCGGGGCGAATCCCGGCGACCTTGACTTTGACCTTAATCTTTATTTTAGCTATGACCTTCCCAGCCACCAGAAGGAGAAAACCATGCCCGCCCACGTCTTAATTACCGGAGGCAACAAAGGGATCGGCCTCGAATGCAGCCGCCTGTTCCTCGCCGCTGGCTACCGGGTCACGGTGGTCGCCCGTTCGACCGAAATCGCCGAGCAGCATCCAAATCTGACACTCCTGCCCTTTGACCTCTGTCACATTGATCAGATCCCGGCACTGATCCAACAGCTGCCGGAAATCGACGTGCTGATCAACAATGCCGGAGTAATGTTTTCCCTGCCGCATGACAACTATCCGGCCGACAAAACGGCCACGCTGATGAAATTGAACATTGAAGCACCGGTAGCCTTGATTCGTGAAGTCAGCCGTGGCATGATCCGCCGCGGTCGTGGCCGCATCGTTAACAATGCCTCCATTGCCGGTCAGATCGGTCACCCCGACATCTGGTATGGCATCAGCAAGGCCGGATTGATCAACGCGACAAAAAGTTTTGCCAAACTGCTCGGTCCTCATGGTATTGTCATCAACGCCGTGGCACCGGGACCGGTGGAAACTGACATGCTGGATGTGATTCCCGAACCACGCAAAAAGGCCATCAAGCAGGCCGTCTACACGGGTCGTTTCGCCCATGCGGACGAAGTGGCCAAAGCCATGTTCTGGCTGGGAACAGACAGCCCCGACTACATCAATGGCACCTGTATCGACATCAACAACGGAGCCTTCCCGCGCTGACCAGCCTGGAAGCCCTTTTAGCAAGGATTTCATCATGACCCGTGACACCATGACGCAAAGCGTCAACTGGCTCGGCACCACCTATCAGGTCAAAATCAGCTGGGAATCGGAAGGGGACGAAGTGGTTTTCGTTCGTGGCCAGATAGACGGCAAAGAGATGGTGCGCTATTTCCGCGGCCGGTGGAAAGATGCCAAAGGGCGCAAGCAAGACCCCTCTGAATACATTCGGCTGATGAAGTGCTGCCAGGAAAAGTTCCGTTTTCCCCGCTACACATTGCAAGCGATCACCCCCATGTTTACGCTGCTGCTTGGCGAGCAGATGTAATCCCCCTCGGAGTTTAACCATGTTTATTATTGAACTGAGCTACATCCGCCCTCTCGATGAAATCGACTTCTTTATGAAGGCCCATCTCGATTTCCTTGAAAGCCAGTACCAGCAAAACCGCTTTATCGCCTCCGGGCGCAAAGTCCCCCGCAATGGCGGCATCATTCTCGCCCGGGCCGACAGCCGCGAAACCATCGAACAGATTGTCGCTCTGGATCCGTTTGTCAAAAACAAGGTGGCACAGGCCACTATCATCGAGTTCAATCCCACCATGACCCTGCCCGGTTTTGACAACCTCAAGGAGCCGGCATGTCGTTAGAATTTGACCTCGAAGGGCATGAATTTATCGAGTTGAACAATCTGCTCAAGGTTACCGGGCT
>PKUE01000075.1 GCA_002869685.1 Desulfuromonas sp. | reverse complement strand
GTGGCCAATGCCATGAAGCAGGTGGGCACCGACAAAGAGGCGTTGCGTGAGGCGATTGAAAACACCAAAGGCTATGTTGGCGTGTCCGGTATCTACAACCTGACGGCGGAAGATCACAATGGTCTCGACACCAGTTCCATGGTGATTGTTCAGGTCAAAGACGGCATGTTTGTCATGGCCGACTAAGCTGGGTTGATCTGGAAAGTCAATGCCCCCGGTATCGAATGATGCCGGGGGCATTGTTGTTGATGCGGTGTGAAAAGTATTAACGAGCGGTGTAGATCAGCCAACCGCTGCTGGCAATGATCAGCAGACCACAAATCCGTTTCAGCCACAGGGTGCCCTGGGAGGTTTCGTTCCAGTTGAGATAGCGTTGGACGATTTCGGTAAACGTGCCAGCCAGTACAATGACGCTGCAATGGCCGAGGCCATAAGCGAGCAGCAGTGCAACGGCATAGGAGAGATTATGGCTGGCTTCGGCAAACGCCACGCCGAGAACCGGTCCCATAAAGGCAAAGGTACAGGGGCCGAGGGCGATGCCGAAAATCAATCCGAGCAGAAAGGCGGCGAGCAGGCCCTTGCGTGTGGTTTGAACGGCCCCCGGTCCCGACCAGGGCATGGGCAACACGCCGAGCAGGTGCAGGCCAAAGAGCAGAAAGATGGCCGCGACCAGCCAGTTGCCGTAGCTGCCGAGATCGCCGAGCATGCGTCCGGCCAGGGCGGTCAGCAGACCGATCAGGGCAATGGACAGCAAAATGCCGACGGCAAACAGGCTGGAGACGACAAACGCCCGTTTAGTGCTGATCTGCTGGCCGTCGATAAAGCCGACGATCAGCGGGATGCTGGCCAGGTGACAAGGCGAAAGAATGATACTTAAAATGCCCCACCCGGCGGCGGCCACCAGGGCAATGGCCGGTGTCGCCGATATCGCCTGACTGAGCATCGACAGCAGGGTTTCAATCATCAGGGCGTGTCCTTGAACGGGTAGCCGAGTTCCTGCCACTTGGCGAGAATCTCTTCACGGCTGAAGAAGCCGGTGTGGCGGAACAGTTCCTTGCCGTCTGCGTCGTAGAAAATCTGGGTGGGGATGAGGCGGATGTGATAAAGGCTGGCCTCTTCACGGTTTTTCCAGGTGTCAACAAACTGCACGTCGAGTTGACCGGCAAAGTCTTTTTTCAGATCTTCAAGGATGGGTGCCATCTTGATACAGGGGATGCATTTGTCGGCACCGACATCGACGAGTTTGGGCAGCGACTCGGCCAGACCGGATGAGGCCAGCAGCAGAAGCGCAGCAATCGAAATGATCAATGATTTCATAGCGGTGATCCTCTTAAATTCTTTTGGAATGTGACGTTTCGCAGTATGGCGTATTTTCCCGAGCGTGTAAAAGGGGAGATTGCTGCCGTAGCAACTTAATGTGCCCGCAGAGGTTAACCTCTGCGGGCACGGGGGTGGTGCAGGTGGTGCGGGTTAATCAGAAGATCACTTGCAGCTGAGCGGTCAGACTGTCGAAATCTTCTGCTGTGGAGGTCTCTTCATCAAAGTCCACCGTGGAATATTCCACGGTAAACTTGAGGTTCTGGCCACGGACGTAGTAGTTGACACCACCACCATACCAGTCCACTTCCTGATCATAAACGCCATCCATCTCGGCGAACGACCAGTTCTCTGCGCGCACGAAGAATTGCAGCGGCATGTTGGGCAACATGTACGCCACCTTGGTGTAGCCACCGTTTTTCTCCCCGTTCACACCAATGACACCGGTATCAGGATCGGCACCCAGGTAGGCATCATCCAGATCATATTCCATGTAAGCGGTTGAGAAGGTGAACGTACCCACACCTTCAACGGGATACTCGGCGAACAGGTCAACGGTCCACGCTTTGTAATCCACTTCGTCTTCCTTGTTGGCGCAGTCGGCATAAGCGATATCATTCTCTACCTGATAGGCCGCACCCAGGGTAATGACTTTCTTCTTCCCCATGTAGGTCCCTTTGTAACCGTAGCCGGTTTCACCATCGAGGAAGGTGACGTGGGCACGGGCGCCATAGCGGAAGTTGGAGTCCGGTGCCGAAACGGCATCGCTGCGACCATTCATGGCGTCGAGACGATACTGGAAAACATCGTTAAACAGGTTCCCCCACAGGGTGATGCCCTTGTCGCGTGTTTCAACAAAAGGAGCACGGATCATCACAGAGCGATCCAGGGTCAATGGGGCTTCGCATGCTTCGAGGTTTTCACGGCTGAAGTTGTACTTGTACTTACCCATGCGCACCTGAACAGCATCGTTGAACTTGTAACGGATCTGGGCATCGATCACGCGGAAGTTGCCGTCGGCGCCATCAGTGACGTTAAACGCGCCGATATTACTGTCTTCGTTGTATTCGGTCTGAAAATAGACTCCCAGCCCTTTGTAGGCACCCATCAGAGCAATCCGGTTGCGGCGGAAGTTGAAATCCATCGTGCTGTCATCGCTGTCCGCACCGGAACCGGTGTCACGATAATCGAGTTGGAATTGCCCTTTGTACTCCAGTTTCATCAAACCTTCATCTTCAGGGCCGAAGGTCCAGGTCGGACCGGCGAAAGCCGACGACGCCATCAGAATCAGGCTGGCCACCGATGCGGCAATTTTGCATTTTTTGAACGAAATCATTGAGTTCTCCTTTACGCTATAGCTCGATTAACAACCGCCGCCTGATGGAATGAACGCTGTCGGGCCTTCGTCTCCACTGGTTGAGCTGCTGGAACCGGCATAGGCGTCATCTTCATCCTGAATTTCATCACCAAAGCCGAGGTAGTCGGGATAGGTAGTGGTGGTCGGCCAGTCAACGCCGTTGGTGTAGCTGTGCAGATCATCATTGATGTCGGCGGTGGCGCGGAAAATGACATGCTCGGAGCGGTGGACCGTATCCCAGGCGGCATTACCGCTCAACGAGCCGCCGCTGGTGATATGGTCATCTGCCGTAAGTGTTTCATCGATGGCGGCGGTGAAGCCATTGGTGGCATCCCATTCCAGGTAATCATTTTTGCCGTTAAAGATAGCGGCAGAGGGAATTCCGGCCGGATAGCTCGGGAAGACGGTTGCGGGATCGTTGCGGACAAAGGTGGTGTCCGTCGGTTCGTAGGCGGTCATGTTGCCCCATTCCTGCCAGGAGCCGTCATACATGGTCACGTCAGGGAATTCGCAGATTTCTTTGAGGATGAAGTAGTAGATCGAGGCCAACGCGCCCGAGTTGCAGTAGGTGACGATGGGTTTGGTTCCGTCGATGCCGGCATTGGCGAAGGCGGCGAGCAGCGTTTCTTTGCTGGCGTACTTGGTGTTACTGGTGGCGTTAGTGACCACCGGAATGGTGACATTCCACGACGGGCTGCCGTTTTTCACCAGCGTTGCGCCACGAATAATTCCGTCAAACCCGGCAGGTTTAGCGGCGATGGGCAGAATAACCGCCCCCTGGCTGGGGTCGGCATCATCACGCCAATGGAAACGAATCCATGGCGAAGCCGTGGCGACGTCGAACGGGAGTGGGGTTTCCATGCTGAAAGATGGAATGCGCTGAGTGGTCAGATACGGATCATTGAACAGCATCTGGCTCAGATTAAGGTTGACGCCGTCGGGGTTGGTGAATGTTCCTGTCGTGGCATCATAGCTGTAGCCGGGGACTTCATAGATGTCCGCAACGCCGTTCCCGCCGTCTACAGGGGCACCTGTCGCATCAAGCACGTCAGTGAAATAAAACGGCGTCGGCGGCTGGCGGGCGTCGAGGACAATCACTTCACCGTTGGTCGTTGCGCCGCTGTCAACCATCTCAATCAAATCGCCAATACTGGTGCGCATGTCCGTGAACCGCTGCGACAGATCGGTCACGCTGAAGGTAGAGGGTGTGACATTGGCCAGTGTCACGACCCCTTGGGCCAGAGTGCCGCCAGCCATTTTATAAGCCTTGTTGCCACCGTCGAGGATCTTCAGATTGTTTTTGGAGAAGCCCCAATAGCGCAATGTCCACCACAGGCGGGAGGAGCAGAAGCCGGGGTAATCATAGCGTGAGGTGGTCAGCACGACGACATCGTCCTTCTGGATACCAAAGCGCTGAATCATCTGATCGATCAGGGTGCCGGTGCCGATCTGGTGGTCGGCCAGTATCGGACCATCGTTGCGGGCGGTGACTTCGTAACCCTCGTGGGAGACGCTGGGTAGTGCGCCTGGAATGTGACCAAGCAACCCGGCGCCGTCCAGCATGTCGATCATCAGATATTGCGGGGCACCGGTGCTACCGTATTGGGCCGCCATGTTGGTTTTGATCTTGGCCGCATCCCCGGCAAACCAGGATTCGACATCCGAATAAGGGTAAACACCGGCGGGATTGGGAACACAGTCTAGAATGACTACTCGTTTTCCGCTCTCGGTGCGATAACCTGCTTCAATCCAGTCGATCAGGGTTTCCGGCTCAATCAGCGCGGAGGCTGTTGCATCATTTTTATAGTATTCTGCGTCGATGTCGGTGTAGCTGTCCGAGGATCCGCCGGAGCCGCAGCCCCAAAGTAAGAGCATACTTATAAGGCATGTCCCAAACGCATACAGTAGGTTAATCTTTGGCCTCATTCGGTCTTTCATCGATTCCTCCATGTGTTTAGTAATCTGTTTGGATTTACGTCGAAATCCAGATATCTGTTGCAAATTAACCCGGACACAACCTATAAAGAAAGTGATACAAAATCATAACTGTTATGCGTATTGCGCATGCATAAAGTATTTAAATATAGGGAGTTTACGATGGAGATTCTCAATCTCAGGACGTTGGTTGAAGTTGCCGCGGTTGGTAGTATCTCTGGTGCCGCGGACAAGCTGTGTGTGACCCAGTCCGCTGTCTCCCGACGCATTAAAGCGCTCGAAGATCAATGCGGTCGAGAGTTGCTGGATCGCAGTGGTACCCGTTTGAGCCTTACCGAATGGGGACATGTGGTGCTGGAGCAGGCAAAAAAAATGCTTGCGCTGGAAGAGGAACTCCAGGCCAGCTTAAAACAGGTAGAGGAAAGAGACAGTTTTTCCTTTGGTTGTACGCCTGCTTTCGGCATCGCCCACCTGCCCAAAGTGTTGGAACAATTCATGTTGAAGAATGGTCATGTTTCCGGACTGAAGTTTATTTTTGATATGCCGGACAAGATTGCCACGGGTCTGCGCGATGGTCGTTTTGATCTGGCGATTATTGAACATTGTCAGTGCCTCGACTTGAGCGGTTTTAAAACCACGGAGTTGCCCGGTGACGACATGATTTTTGTCCGTTCTCCCAAATTGGGGCCATTGCCGCAGCAACTCGATATCGATCAACTGATTTCCATTCCGCTCTATGGCCGCCAGGAAGGGTGTTGCTCGCGGATTTTTCTGGAGAAAAATCTCGAGTTTATTGGCCGTAAATTTTCCGATTTCCGTAAGTTTATTCTTTACGATGATCTCCACCTGATTGTTGATGCCGTGGTCAGCGGCAACGGTATCGCCTTTATCTCCTCCGATGTGGTTGCCGACGCTTTGCAGCGTGGCGATCTCCAGGCCCACACTGTGGACGGGTTCGTTCACAGTCGTAAACGAACTCTGGTGGAAAACCTCACGCCAACGCCTCCGCTGGCGGATCTGTTTCATCATGCCCTCACCGAATATTTCTGCAAACGCAATGATATTTTCTAAAAAGAATTCGTACAATCCGATAGATAAAACCCATAGAAATTCTGGGGATTTATCCGTCTAAAACATGACAAATATTGTTATGTTTATATATTATAGTTAAGCGGTAATAATTGACAGATATGGTTCACAAGGCTAGCCTTTCTGCTGAGTCGGCGACAGGAGCGAAGCGATGTCGCGTCACGCATTATTTTATGACCGTTTTAGTCTTAAATGTTGGCAGGGCAGGATCATCGATCAGGGAGGTGACGATGGAAGGTGAAGCAAAAGAGCGGCGTGTGTATGTGGTGGAGTGGAAAGATGCCTACAGTAACGGCATCGATCAAGTGGATGAACAGCATAAACATCTGTTTTTCTTAGTCAAGTGTCTGAAATTGGAAACCATCGAGAAGACCCTTGATGAACTGGCGGACTACGTGTTCAGTCACTTTTCCACGGAACAGAAGCTGATGGAAGAGAGTGTTTATCCCGATCGTGAGCGCCATCGGAAAATCCACGATCAGTTTGTTTCAAACGTGGCGGAATGTATTGCCAACGACAATCCCTGGGATGACAAACGCCTCCATGAATTACGCAAGTTTCTCAATAAATGGTTGATTGGCCATATCATGACCGATGACCAGCAGTTCGGGCGCTGGTACAAGCAGTATCAATATCAACAGAACTTTGAAGCCGCCCGTATTTCGGAAGATGATCGGGGCTTTTTGAGCCATTTATTCAAACCCGATTGGATGCTGCGGCTGTTGGGAAAATAGGCGGATCAGCAGATGATGACTGGGTGGTTTGACGAGTGGTGCTGTCGATGGCGGCACGGTGAAGTTATAAAACCGGAGGGCCGCAGGTGTAGATGTTTTTTTCACGCAGAAAATTGCCGAACTGACTGTCCGTTTTGACGATGTGATTGAGCAACCAGTCACGCAGGTATTTGTACAGCTCGGGAGATAGTCCGCTGTAACCGGTGAGTACTTGTTCCTGAAAATCTTTAACCGTGTTTTTAAATGAGCCGTGCGCTTTGATGTGGGCTTCCAGATCGGGATAGTGGTATTTCAGCATGGTCTCTTCTTCATGCTGAAAATGTTTGCGGATGTAGGTGTTCAGGGTGGTCAGTAAAGGCAGCAGCACTTCATCGCCACGCTTTTCACGCATAGCCACATGGAGGTCATTGAGGGCGTTGACCAGCGCGCGGTGTTCGGCATCAAAAGTGGCATTGCCGGTTTCGTAGCAGGATTTCCAGGTAATGATGGCCACAACAGGGGGCTCCTCTTTGCGGACGAAGAGATAGATCGGAATATGGTGGCATAGAATGGCGGATGACGTCAATCCGCTGTGTCACGCTTTAGCTTGCGCGCCATTTCAGCCCCCGGACTGAGCGGTAATGCTGTGGAGAGTGTTGAAGCTGGAGAATCTCCCGGTACAGCTCCGGAACCAGCAGGTCCACCAGCGGCTGTGGACAGGCTGCAACCCGTTGCAGGGCCGTGAGGATCTGACTGTCCCACTGCGCAGCAAAACGGTCGATATCATCCAGTCGTAATGCCCCACGGCAGTTGACACAGTTACAGTACAGCTCGTAAGGCTCCTGCACATTGAGCAGGCCGTATTCGCTGGTGACCTCTTCGCCCGCGGCAATATCGCGCACGACGATTTCAACGCCGTAATCGGTCATCATGGTGTTGCTGTGGCAACTGTGGTTCATGTATTTGGCATGGTCCCAGCCCAGAACCAGTTGACCGTGCTTATCGTGATACATAAAGGTCTCCAGAGAACAACGCAGCGCTGCGGGCAGGGCAAAAAAATCGTCACGCTCCAGAGCCAGATCGCAACAGTCTCTGACGACAATAATGGTTCCACAGGGGATAAATTCGGTAGCAAAAACGCCATTGCCGATCTCCGGGCTGACCGGGCGGACTGTCGTCGCAGGATGAATCACAGCGGTCTCCGTCTGAAAGAGTAAAGCTACAACACGTAACGAGGTTGTTGGCGTTCCCGCTCAATGCGGTGATAAAAAGAACGCATGATGGTGCGATACAGTTCATCGCCGAGCAGAATGTCTTCCACGCCGACATCAATATTGGGATTGTCATTGATCTCAATGACATACACTTTGCCATTGACCTCCTTGAGGTCCACACCATAGAGACCGTCACCAATTAAAGAGGATGATTTGATCGCGGCCTTGAGTACCGCATCGGGAACATCGGCAAGCGCTACCGGCTCGGAAAGACCGCTGTGGTTGGCAGGATTTTCGGGGTGCCAGTTATAGATCTGCCAATGCCCTTCGGCCATGTAATATTTACAGGCGAACAGCGGCTGCTGATCAAGGACACCGATGCGCCAGTCGTAACTGGATGGCAAAAACTCCTGAGCGATCACCAGGTCGCTGTGGTGATACATGGCCTTGAGACGTTCGGCCAGGTCGCTTTCGTTTTCAACCTGATAAACGCCCAGCGAAAAAGAGCTCTCGGGCAGCTTCAACACCAGCGGATACGTCAGCGATTTTTTCAGGGCATCATTCATGGTATGACGGGTCAGCAGCCACGATCTGGGTTGGCGGATGCGACCACGGGTCAGGCGCTCATAGAGATAGATTTTGTTGGAACAGCGCAAAATGGACCATGGATCATCCATGACCACCAGCCCCTCGGTATAGGCATGGCGGGCAAAGCGGTAGGTGTGGTTCTCGATGCCGGTTGTCTCACGGATAAACAGGGCGTCAAACTCACACAGGCGGCGATAGTCGCGCTTGTCGATAAATTCAACAAAAAAGCCGACCTGTTCAGCCGCCTTGCGGAATTTCTCCAACGCCTGCGGGCAGGATGGCGGTGTCGGGTCCTCGGCATTGACCAGGATCGCCAGATCGTATTCATGCTGCTTGAGTTGAGTGCGGCGATAACGTTTGCGCTGAAAATAGCGATCAACGGCCTGGGGCAACACATCCGGATAATGGTCGAAAACCGTACAGAGATTGAGCCGTTTGACCTGGCGGAGTTTCCACTGGCCGGTGCGGGTAAATACAACGGAGAAAAAAGGCACTTCAAACAGGGTGAACAGCTTTTTGGCCAGATCGTTAAATTCCACCTCTGTAGTCTTACCAAGAATCACCGGCAGTTCCAGCGTCGATTGTTTGAGGGCGGCGAGGCGTTGCTGAATAAAAGGATCAATCTCTTCGATCAGGCTCTGGGCAATAGCCGGATTGGTCAGATCCTTAACCGCCATCACCAGGGGGACGATGCGATGGTTACGCGCCGAAGCCAGCAGCGAGACATAATACCCGACAGAATGACTCTTGTACGAATGGCACAGGTTGAGCACATGGTAACGCTCACTGTTGCGAAAACGCTCCTGAGTCAGATAATCGCGCGCCGAGACGATTTCGACCCCGGCAATGACGATGGGCCACTTACGCACCTGATCAACGACAACAACGTTACCGGTATAGATGGCGTTGTCCGAGTCATCACGCAGCTGATTGACCATGCGTACTGCCGGTTCTCCCGGGGCATAGTAGTCCGGCAAATGCTGACGGATCGAAAAGGAGAAATGTTCATACCAGGCGATCAATTTGGCGTTGTTGGCATCGGCTTCCAGAGTTACCCGCTCGTGGCCGCGTAACTGGGCAACGCCCATAATATAGCGCAGCAGAAAATCACCCATGCCATGGCCGCGATAGTCCGGGTGAATGGCGATGGAGTAGAGGCGCAGAGAACGCTTGTAGAAAAAGACCGTCGCCGCGCCGATGGAACACGACTGGTGGGCATTTTTCACTTTTTCGAGCAGGTAGATTTTCTGATTGGCGCTGGTCAGGCTGGTACGGATAGAGCGACGGGTGCTTTTGCGGTGACAGGCAAAGCAGTTTGCTTCCAGCTGGACAAGAAAATCGAGATCGTCGAACGACGCCTCGCGAATCCGCATTTTTCCCATGTATGGCGTGACTTCACATCAATGCAAAGACAGTACCTGAGGGGGTGTGCGCCTCTCCTGAATGCCGGTACTTTGTTCACCTTATACGCCTAATTTTGTCGCTTGAAAACAAAATCAGCAGTTGCGAATTTTTTTTATGGTGGGCTGTGTCCAAAGGGCGGCGCAGGCGGCAACCGCAGGTCTTGGGGCGGGTTTTCGATAAGTTGCGCTGGAGCGTTGAAACGTGCTGAGCATTTGCTGTAGCGCGCCAGCCGGATTGGGAGATGCTGTCCGCCATGGATGGGGTTTTGTGCCATTAAGTGCTTGGATTTTGGTCAGAATTATTCCAAGGGGAACCCTGTTCGCGGAAGATCTTCTGACAGCTGTCTACCACGGCTGGATCGTAGAATGAGCCCTTGCCGTCCTCGACTTCCTTGAGGGCGATCTCGACACCCAGAGCAGGTCGATAGGGGCGATGAGATGCCATTGCCTCAACAACATCGGCCACGGCCAGAATGCGTGATTCGAGCGAGATCTCATCCCCCTTGAGGCCGTCAGGGTAGCCGCTGCCGTCGAGATGTTCATGATGGTGCAGAACCATGTCGGCCAGAGGCCAGGGGAAATCGATCTCTTTGATGATGTCGAAACCGATCTGCGGATGGGCCTTGAGGATGGTAAATAACGCCGGTTCGAGACGTCCCGGACGATTGAGGATTTCTGCGGGAACCGAAATCTTGCCGATATCGTGAATCATGGCACCGAGATGGAGCCCACGCAACCGGTTGTCATCCAAGCCGAGTTCTTCGCCGATACGCACGGCCAGCTCGGCGACGCGTTCCTGATGGCCTGCGGTATAGGGGTCACGTTTCTCAATGGTCAGAGCGATGGCCCGGATGGTCTGCAGTAACGAGGTCTGCATCTGTTCGGCAAAGTGGCGTTGTTCCATTTCCGCCTGTTTGCGGGCAGTGATGTCGGTCAGACAGGAGCGGTATTCACGAACACTGGTCCGGACGGCATTGACCGGGTCAACTGAAATGTCGACCCAAACGGAGTCGCCTGTGCTGTGACAAAGCTCGAGTTCGGCATTGCGGGTGTTTTCACCTGGGGAAAAATGGCTGAACAGTTCAGTGGCTCGAACGATGCCGTCAGTGCCGGGGACACACAGATCGTAAATGGTTTTGCCACTCAAACCATCACGATCATAACCCAGCAGATCACAGACCGCCTGGTTATATTGCACTAACCGGCCATCTTGTGCAGCAATCGACACATAGCCGTTGGGAGCGTTTTCATAGAGTTCTTCATAGCGCGCCTCTGTTTCCCGTAATGCCTGCTCGGCCTGTTTGCGTTCCTCGCGAATACGCAGGGTGAGGATGCCGAAGGCCAGGTCGCCGGCCATTTCCATGAGCAGCAACAGTTCGCTGTCGTCAAAGGCATCCGCTTCCAATGAATCAATAACGATCACGCCAAACAGCTTGTTTTCTGAAATCAGCGGCAACGCCACCACCGACTGATAGCCCTGCTTCAAGGCGGCAGCTTGCCAGGGGGCATACGAGTCGACCATGGTATCGATGCGGCGAGCGATAAACGGTTCCCGGTTGCGGATGGCAAAGCCCGCCGGATTCAGTCCCCGTTCATCGTCTCCCCAGGTCAGATTCAGCGTGTCGATAAAGCCGTTCTCGTGGCCGTGAAAAGCAACCGGATGAATGGTCTTATCGGCGTTGTCGTGGGCGTATCCCACCCAGGCGAAACGGTAACCGCCACTGTCGATCAGCGTGTGGCAGATATTATTCATCAGCGCCTGCTCGTTATTGGCGTGAACCAGCGTCATGTTGCATTTGCTCAAGGTGCGCAGCGCCCGGTTGAGTCGTTGTGTTTCCAATTCGGACTGGCGCAGTTTAGTAACGTCCTGAACAGTGCCGATCATCCGCACTGCGGCATTCGTTTCATCACGGTCGACCTGACCGATTTCGTGGACGATGGCGACTGAGCCATCCGCCCGCAGCAGGCGGTGGTCAATGGCGTAGTTCTCTTCCCCGGCCAGAGCCTTATTAACCGAGCTGGCAACATAGTCGCGGTCTTCCGGATGAACGGTCTGCAAAAACGTGTCATAGCTCGGGGGTGTTTTCCGGGGTGAAAAACCGAAAATGCGATAGGTCTCATCTGACCAGAGCAGTTCGTTGGTGTGCAGGTCCCATTCCCAGCTGCCCACCTGGGCAATATACTGGGCCGCCGCCAGACTGGCTTCGCTGCGTTGCAGGCGAACCAGAGATCTAACCCGTTCGAGACCGTGGATGATGATTTCACCGGCCAGACGGAGCAGATGGATATCCGCCTCGGTCCAGTGGCGTTGTTTGCGCAGGGTGTCAAAGGTGATAAATCCGGAAAATTGTCCGCCATATTGCAAGGGGACAATCAGCAGGGATTTTGTCCCGATCCGGGTGAAGATGGTGCGTTCCTCCTGGGCGTTTTCCGGGAACTCGGCGATATCGGCAACGGCCAGTTTCTGATGGGAGAACAGCGTGTCGTGCAGCCAGGGCAACTGGGCAAATGACAGCTGTTGCAGTGTGTCACCAACTGGTGTGGCTGTTTCATGGCACCATTCATGGCTGGTGCTGATGGTGTCGTCGCTTGCATTGTAATGAAACAGATAGGCACGATCGGTCGCGGCGAACTCGCCCAGCTGTTGAAGGGCCTCTTTTACCTCCCGGTCGATGCGATCAGCGTTGACATTGACCAGCCGCGAAGCGATTCCGGCAATCATCGATTCAAGCCCGATGCGGTAGGTCAGGGCTTTTTCGGCCTGTTTCAGTTCACTCAGATCGAGAACGGTCATGACATAACCGTCACTGGCACCCTCCTCAGTGGACAGACAGCTAACGGTGATAAATACGGGCTGCTTCTGGTCTGTTCCAGAGACCAGTTCCATTTCGCCGCTTGCTGGCTCGCCCCGTTCCGCCAGGGAAAACAGATGGAGCAGCTGCCGGGTAAACGGTTTGGAAACCACCCCGCCCTGGAGGATGTCACGACCAGCGCAGCCCTGATCGGCATCGATTTTCAACAGCTGGCGCAGCGCCGGATTGCAATAGAGCAATTGATGCTGGTCATTGAAAATCATCACTCCTTCCCCCGCCTGTTCGAGAGCCCGGCTCAAAGTGCGTTGCTGGGCTTCGGCACTGCGAATCGCCGTGACATCTTCCATAATGTGAATGGAATGACGATTGGACTGGTCGGTGCGGAAAATCGTGAAAGAACGGGAAACAAAGATTTCACCATTGGTTAGCCGTAGTTCGTTCCCTTCCGGCAGCAGGTGTTCCTTCTCCTCCAGGCAGCGCGGCATGGGGGCGTCGAGCTTGGGGAAAAATTCGTAGTAAGGACGACCGATCATCTCCTCCAGCTTGTGCTGAGCGCGTTGGCAATAGGCCGGGTTGGCCTGCACGATGAGCATGTTGCGGTCATGGATGAAGATCGGATCGGCAATGGCATCAAAGGCGTCATTCCAGTCCTTGCTGATCCGCTCAAGACGGCGGTGGCTCTCGCCCAGTTCCCTGGTGCGTTCCTCCACTTTATCCGCCAGGCTGTCACGTGCGTCGATCAGAGCGTTTTCGGTTTCGCGCAGCCGCAGGTTAAGACGACTGACATAGATCACTGCCACGCTCAGTGACAGCAACGAGACACACAGAAACAGAATCCACTGCCAATACTGGACCAGCAGATCTTTCAGGGTGATTGTGCCGAGTTGGGCGTAGGGGCCGACGCGTAATTCACGTAACAACTCATGCACCGGCTGGTAATTGCGTGGCACCCGCCAGCCCGTCAACTCGGCGGCATTTGCTGCCGGATGGTCGTCGGGCATACGTAACAGGGCCGACACCACGGCGTTGCTTAAGGCTTCGGAGGTATGGGAAAGTTTGGCCAGCGGCCATTCCGGGTAGAGGCGGGTACTGCAAAGATAGTTGAAGTTTGCATGGTGTTGCGGGTTGATGATTTTGAACTGGGACGAGACGATTTTCCCTTCCTCCTCCATCCTTTCCAGAGTATCCGTGCGCACGGTTCCCACATCGGCAAGGTTGTCGAGCAGGGCGTAAATCACCTCATCGTGGGTGCCCAGAAAAGACAGCGTGGTATCTTGGGGGGGCGACAGGCCCGCTTGCGCCATTTCCCGCCATGCCATCAGATAACCACCGAGGGAGGTCTTATCCACTGCCGCAAAGCGTTTGTCGACGATATCCGTCAGGTGTTGGATATCGGAGCGGTCGGCTCGGGTCACGATCACACCGCCGAATTCCGATGAACCGGTATTTCCCAGGCGGTTAATCATTGTGGCAATGCGCCCAACGCCGTAATGCATTTCAAGCTCGACGTAAATAGCAGAGTTCACTAGGATAAAATCCACGACCCTATTAGCCACAGCGGAGTCGATTTTTTCAAAATCAAGCGGAGCAATGGTAAAGTGGTAGCCCTCGATCTGCTGGCTGAGGTAGTCGGCGGTGGGTTGCCAGCGATGCAGGGTGTGTTCAGGTCCTCGCTTGGCAAGGACACCGATGCGCACGTCTTGCGCAGCCTGAGAAAAATTGGCACATGTCAGGCAGGCAAGCAGAATTATCGCAACTCTGAGCTTAGGGAGAAAGCCCATGGAACCCCCCATCATTTAGCGGTTGTGTCGTGGCAGATCACCGCAGTGTAAAAACCCGGTCTCAGAGTGAAAAAAACGAGACCGGTATTAAATATAGCACTATTTTTCGCCTATTCATTAAGTAGGCGTACAGATGTGGAAAAAATTCATTTTAATGTGTGGAAGGTGCACTAACCGAGTGTCGTTTTCCTGTCGCAGAGGCAGAGAGAGGTTAGAAGAAGGCCATCATGCGCTGACAGGTGGCGCGCTGGCGATGGAGACTGAGGGAAAACAGTTTCTGCAAAAAACGGTTGGCCAGCCGGGGTTGGTCATAGAGCAGCTGGTCAAAGGCGCAGCGTTCCATGAACAGGGTCTCGATATCGGATACACATTGTGCGGTAAGCAGGCTGGGCTCGTCAAGAAACAGCGTCTCCTCGCCGAAAATCGACAACGGCCCGATCACCGCATGAACAATGGGCATGCGGAAATCGGGGCGACGGGACGACAGCTTGACGTAGCCGGAGCAAAGCAGAAACATGCGGCCTTCCACCCGCTCCCCTTCCTGCCACAGAACGTCATTGGCGGCAAAAGTGGTTTTTTTAAAGCGACGCGCCAGCAGTCGGTTCTCACTGGAGGAGAAATGCTTGTCAAACAACGCGGCAATTTCCGCTGTTGGCCAGATGGAAGTTCCACGACGGCCATGAGCGGAGATCGCGAGGTCGAGGTCGGAAGACTGTGGCATGGGCAGCTCCTGTTATTCGCTGAGAATTCGTCCGGTGGTTGACGCGACCATTTCCAGCGCCAGCAGATAGTTGATGCGGCTCTGGGCGACACTGCCCGAGGCTTTGACCAGATCGGTCTGCGCCTCGTTAAGCCGGGTGAGGGTGGCCACCCCGGCCCGATAGGCCTGCTCGGTATGGCTGCGAATCTTGTAGGTCAACTCAAAGGTCAGCTGCTGTTTTTTGAAGATGGCCAGCGCGGCCCGAGCCCGATCAAGGTCCTGGCGCAGTTGCGACTGGATTTCCAGTTCGGTCTGGCGGCGCTGGGCCTTGAGCTGGTTGATCTGCTCGTCGATCTCGCGGCGCTGGGCCACTCGCTGTCCGCCCTCGAACAGATCCCAGTTCAGATTGAGCCCGGCATAGCTGTCGTGCTCGGTCTGGTCCGTGGTGGCCAGGTCTTCGGCCTTGCTCCAGGACGTGCCGCCAACCAGATGCACGCTGGGATAGAATGTTGCCTTGACGCTGCGGTCCTGCTGGTGTAGCTCCAGCAACTGACGGTCAATGGCCTGCAGATCAGAACGATGCTCAAGGGCAAAGGCTTTTTCCGTGGCAAAATCATAAGGTATCTCGGTCAGCACATCGCGCTCGGCGCGCTGCGGCAACTGGGTATCACCCTGATTAAGCCCCATCAGTTCGGTCAGGGCGGCGCAGGCTACCTTAAACCGTTCGTCGGCGCTGAGAAAATCAGACTCGGCCTGGAGTGCTCTCACGGAGAAGTTGAGCATTTCCGCTTCCGGAATCGCCCCGGCCTGCCAGCGCTTTTGCGACTCATCTTCAAGGATGCGGTTAAACTTGCGGTTTTCCTGAGCCACCACCATCTCTTCTAATGCCATCTGGGCCTGATAATAGGCACGTGATACCGCTTTGAGCAGCAGGCGCGTGGTCTCCGTGTGGAGCTGTTGCTGTTGTTCCATGCGGTAGCGTGACTGGAGGATGTTGGCGTCACGGGCAAAGCCGTCAAACACCAGCCAGCCCAGTTCCACCCCGGCGCCATGTTGCTGGAAACTGTCGTGGGCACGCACCTCCGGCTGCCAGTCGAGCTGCTGGACGCCATCGTGATAGAACGAACTGCCCCGTGCGGTAAGACGCGGTGACCAGGCCGAGTTGGCCTGCTTCAGCACGGCGACCGCCGCCTGGATACGTGCTGTGGCTTCGGTCAATGACGGGCTGTGTTGTATCGCAATCTCGTGGGCCTGTGTCAGACTTAAATCCCCCTGGGGAATCGTCCAGCTGGCCGTCGCTTCCGGTGCCGGTTGCGCCGCGACCGGCAGAGTCCCTGCCAGCGTAAAAAAGCTGACAATAAGGAGAGAGCGCGCGCCTTTTACAAGAGTTTCAATCAAATCGTTAAGCCTGATCATGGGAAACCTCGGGAGTAATTTTATAAACCAGCGTGTAAACCACCGGCACGATGACCAGCGTTAAGAAGGTGGCCACCAGCAGGCCGCCCATGATGGTCGCGGCCATCGATGCATAGAACGGGTTGGTAATCAGCGGTGCCATGCCGAGAATCGTGGTGCCGGAGGCCATCAGGACCGGGCGTAGCCGGTTGACCGTCGAATCGACCACCGCTTCATAAGCCGGCATACCGGCCTGCAGTTCCAGCTCGATCTGATCGATAAGCACGATGGCGTTCTTGATCAGCATGCCTGACAGGCCGAGGAAGCCGAGAATCGACATGAAGCCGAACGGTAAGCCGGTGACGATCAGCCCGAGAACCACACCGATCAGTGACAGTGGTACGGTCAGCAGGATGATCAACGGTCGGCGGAATGAATCAAACAGCCAGACGACAATCAGGAACATGCCGAGAAAACACAGCGGGAAGATCTGACGCAGACCGGCCTGAGCCTCTTCGGAGTCTTCGTATTCCCCGCCCCACTCCATGGTGTAGCCAGCCGGTAACTCAATGTTGTTGATTTTCGGCAGAATACTCAGACGCAGAGCATCCGGCGTGACATTAATGGCGTTGCTCTGCACGGTAATGGTGCGTTCGCGGTCGCGCCGCTGAATCAACGGGTCTTCCCATTGCGGTTCGATGGCGGTAACCACCTGACGCAGCGGGATGGAGCGTTGGTGCAGATCACTCCACACCTGGATGTTTTCCATGTCGTTGACACTGGCCCGATCCTGGGCCGGGGCGCGGAAGATGATCGGCAGCAGCTCGTCGGCTTCGCGGTAGATGCCCACCACCTGACCGTTGAAATTGCCCTGCAACGCTTCCATCAGGTTGTTACGGCTGATACCGGCAAAACGTCCTTGCGCTTCTGAATAGTGGGGGCGGATCACTGCCACCTGCTGACGCCAGTCGGTACGGATGTCGCGCGCATGATGACTGTCTTCAAGAATCTGCTCTGCCTGTCCGGCGAGATTCTTCAGCACGGAGGTGTCCGGGCCGCGAAAGCGCACCTCCACTTTGAACGGCACACCGGGGCCGTCGACAATACGGCTGGTATAGGGTTCCGCCTGGGGAAATGTTTGTTGCATGTAGGCTTCCACCTGATCCATCAACGCCGGGATCTTGCGGTAATCATCGACCTCAACGACGATCTGGCCGTAACTGGTGTTGGCATCCTCATAGTCGTAAGAGAGGATGAAACGCAATGCTCCTTCACCGACGAATGAGGTGGTGTTTTTGATGCCGTCGAGGGTGGCGAGATATTGCTCCATGGTGCGCAGATCCTCGGAGGTCTCGTCGATGTGAGTACCCTGTGGGTTCCAGAAGTTGATGTAGAAATAGCGCTGCGACGAATTGGGGAAGAACGCCTTGTCCAGAAACTGGAACGACCACATGGCCACGACCAGCAGGGCGAAGGTGCCCAACACTACCAGCCAGCGCTGTTTCATACACAGGTGCAGAGTGCGGCGGAAGATCTTATACATCGGCCGGTCATGCAGACCCTGCTCCTGATTTTTGGCTGGCTTGAGAAACCACACGCAAAACAGCGGGGTGACGCTGATCGCCAGCACCCAGCTCAGCAGCAGTGACAAGGCCATGACGTCAAACAAGCTGCGGCAGAATTCGCCGACGTTGCCCGGTGAAAAGCCGATGGCGGTAAAGGCGAGAATGGCGACAAAAGTGGCGCCGAGCAGGGGCCATTTGGTGCCCTGCACCGCGTCCTCGGCGGCCTTTTCCACGCTCTTGCCTTGTTCCATGCCCATCTGGGTGCTGTCGCAGATGACGATGGCGTTGTCCACCAGCATCCCCAACGCCAGCACCAGCGCACCGAGAGAGATCTTTTGCAAGGTAATATCGAGCACGTACATGCCGGTCAGCGTGCCGAGGATGGTTAACAGCAGCACCGAACCGATCAGCAGACCGCTGCGCCAGCCCATGAACAGCATCAGCAGGATGATGACAATCAGCACGGCCTCAACCAGGTTGGTGATGAACAGGTCGATGGCTTCAGTGACAATGTTACTCTGGTAGTAGACCGTGTGCAGGGTGATGCCGTCGGGGATACTGCTTTTGAGCTGGTCGAGTTTCGCATCGACGGACTGGCCCATGGTGATGACGTTACCGCCGTCGAGGGTCGAAATACCCAGGCCGATGGCCGGTTGGCCATTGAAGCGCATCAGGTTGTGGGGTGGTTCGACGTAGCCGCGATAAATACGCGCCACATCGCTGAGCCGCACGGTGCCGTTGGCGCCGCCGAGCAGCAGGTCGGAGATGATCTGAACATTGTCAACGCCGCCGGTGGGCACGATGCGGATATATTTTTCGCCCACCTTAACTTTGCCGCTCTCCTGAACCAGGTTTTTCGCCTGCAGGGTCTGGTAGATCTGGGTCGGGGTGATGCCGAGCCGCGCCAGTTGCGAGGTGTTGTACTCGACGTAGATCACTTCCTGGCGGGTGCCCCACAGGGCGATTTTGGCCACATCGTCGCACAGCAACAGCTCATTCTTCAGGTAGTCGGCGGTATCCTTGAGCTCGGCGTAACTTTTGTTTTCGCCGGTCAGGGCGAACAGCACCCCATAGACATCGCCGAAGTCGTCATTGACCACCGGCGTGGCACAACCGGGCGGCAACTGACTGCGCACGTCGCCGATCTTGCGGCGCAACTCGTCCCAGATCTGCGGCAGCTGGTGGGAGCGGAAGGTGTCCTTCATATCGACGTAGACCAGCGACAGTCCGGCTTTGGAGGTGGAATAGATCTGTTTGACCTGGCCCATCGACTGAATGGCCTCTTCAATGACGTCGGTCACCTCCTCTTCCACTTCCAGCGGACTGGCTCCGGGGTAGGCGGTGACCACCAGGGCGGTCTTGATGGTAAAGGTCGGGTTTTCCAGCCGACCGAGTTTTTGAAAGGCGAGGATACCCGATCCGATCACCATGATGGTCATGACGATCATCATGGTGCGTTTTCTTAAGGCGAGTATGGGCGATGACATGACTTACATCCTTTGTTCCTGAGTGGTGTGCGCTTCGACGTGCATGCCATCCATTAAGGTGTTGCTGCTGCCGGCAACAACCAACCATTCGTTGCCGTTCAGCCCGGAAACCAGCTCCACCGTGTTCTCACCGGTCAGGGAACCGATCTCAATGGCCCGTTTCAGCACTTGCTGATGGTCTGTGTCATAGACCCAGACAAAGGTGCTGCGATCCTGGGCCGAAAACACCGCATTCGTCGGGATGCTCAGTTGCGAGCTTTGCGCAGAGGGCGCCTGCCAGTACACATCCGCCGTCATTCCTGGCAGAATCTGCGACCCCACGGGCGGGGTAAAGCGGAATGTCAGGGTGTAGGTGCGGGTGACTTCATCGGCGCGGGCCGTCCACTCTTTGAGATACAGGGTGAAGCGCTGATCCGGCATTGAGGTGAAACGCACTTCGGCGGGCAGATCCTTGGCCAGCGGGTATTTGACGATCTCGTTTTCCGGCAGATGGATCTCCACCTCAAGGGTGGAAATATCCTGAACGCACATCACCACCTGACCGGCCTGGATCATCTCATAATTTTCCACGCGCTGATTGATCACCATACCGTCATAGGGCGCGGTGAGGGTGGTGTCTTCCAGCTGATGGCGGGCAATCTGCAATTCGGCCTTGAGGCTCTGCTCCATGGCGACGGCGCGATCAAAGGCACTTTTAGCGCGGTCGTAATCCGCCTTGGCGTTGACCTGTTGTTCAAACAATGTCACGGCGCGGTCATAATCCTGCTTGCTGTGCTCCAGATCGGAGCGGGCCGCGGCCAACTGGGCATTGAGCACGGCGATGCGGTCTTTATAATCGCGCGAATCGACCTGCATCAGGCGTTGCCCTTGGCGGATGGTCTCGCCCGGCTCGACATCAATGGCCACCAGCGGGCCGCTGATGCGAAAGGCCAGCTGGGTTTCCCGGCTGGCTTTGACCGTCCCCGGATAGCGGCGCGTTGCTGTGAGCTGCAATTGTTCCACCGGGCTGATCAAAACTTTTTGCGCTGTTTTTGGGCTGACTGGAGCCGCAGCTTCCGGGGCTTTCTGGGTGGCCAGAGATAATCCGGTTGCGCCAAGGAGGCTAGTCAGGACAATCAGTTTTTTTATGGGGTGCTTTATCGTGACGGCTTTCATGTGGGGCTCCATGGTTACACAAGAGGTAAATCGAAAAACTTCTGTTTCTGGCTGATGAGAATGTTTTCCATATAGGCAATGTATTCGCGGCTGTAGTCGGCCATACTAAGTTCACTCAGCACGGCATTCTGGTAATCCGCGTGAACAATCAATGCCGACTGGATGGTCAGGGTATGGGCATAGGCCTGTTCATACGACAGGCTGGGATCAATGCGTTGAAGCAGATGGATCGTTTGCCTGTTCTCCGGTGTGATGACGCGGCTGCGAAACATCTCTTGAAGTATTCCGGTGTGCTGCATCACCTGATAGATCACCTGGCGGTGCCAGTCCGGTGCCTCCGACGAGAAAATCAACCGGCTCATCCGTTCGATAATACGGCGGATGGCCACGGCCTGATCGTGGCGGTCGTTCAAGTCGAGTTGGGCCAATTCATTTTCCACCGGAACAGCTTCCCAACGCTCAATCACTTTATTAATCACTTCGACGAGCAGCCCCTCTTTGTTACCGAAGTGGTAGTGAATCGTGCCGATATTTTCCTGGGCCAGCATCGCAATTGCCCGCACTGAGACACAGGATAAGCCGAGATCGGCGATCAACTGACCGGCGGCCTCGATCAGGGCATTTTTCGTCACTTCACTGCTGCGGTAAGTCGCCATGAGATTCTCCGAAATGTTTTAAAGGATAAGGGGAAGACAGCTGAAATTTAAACAGTTGACCATATTTAGTCAAGTGTTTAAATTTGCTGTGCTGTGGCGCAACCTTTTTAAGACGCCGTTGTCTGTTTCAACTTGAACAGGATATAGAGTGCAATTGATCCCAAGATTAACCCTCCCCCGGCCAGAGTAGCCAGTGGTGGGATTTCGTGGAACAATACAAAGGCCCACAGCGTCGAAAACACCGCCATACTCATACTGATCATGGCAGCTTCCGCGGCCAGAATGTAGCGGGTGGCGACGCCGGTCAGAACCCGGCCGAACGGTGCGGAGAGCAGTCCCATCGCGGCCATGATCAGCCAGGTGGTCGGGGTGAAACTGGCGACATCGGCAAAGGGCAGCAGCGCTCCGGCCAGGCAAACGCCAGCAATGCCGACCACAGCGGTGCGGCTCATCTTTTTATCGTGGCGTTGCAGGGTTCCGTTCAAGGCGAGAAAGACGACACACAGCACAGCCAGCGAATCCCCAAGCAGGTTGACCGATTCGAGGGACCCTGAGATCACCACCGCAATACCGCCGGTCACGATCACCATCGCCAGCCACAGGGATTTTTCCGCGGCTTCTTTGAGGAAAACCCAGCTGAAGAGTGCCGTCAGAATCGGGCGGCTGGCCATGATGATTACCGTGTTGGCTACGGCGGTGTATTTGATGCTGAGGATGAAACAGGAGGCACTGCCGAACATCAGCAGACCGGATACGACAACGGGCCAACCATCCTCTTTCAGCGTGCCGACAATGCCGCGTCGATCCGTCGCCTGTAGCATGACAGCCATGGCAATGACGGTGAACAGACCAAATAGAAAGACGGTATTGACGCCATTTGTGCCGGACAAGCGGACAAATACAGAATCAAAGCTGATCAAAAGCGTACCCAGCAAGGCGGCCAGGATCCCCTTGGTCCGCTCTCCTGCAGCGGTAATTTTTTGGAGGACAATGGTAGTCATGAGATTCTCCTTGTAAAAAATAATACTGACTAGTATGTTTTTTACAGTAGGCAGATCGGCTGTGCGCGTCAATAGAAATCATACTTATTGGTATGTTTTTTGTGGAGTGAGCGATAAAATGGGTGAGATGAAGAAAATCGAACAGAACAAACTGCAGAAGCGGGACAATATCCTCAAAGCGGCCCAGGAGATGTTTCAAACCAGTGGCTTTGTCGGTGCCAGCATGGACAAGATTGCTGAAACAGCCGGGGTGACCAAACAGACGGTGTATCGCTATTTCTCCACCAAAGAGGAGTTGTTCCAGGCCACCCTCGAAGCCCAGCGGTTGCGCGCCAACGAACGTTTTCTCGATGCCTTGCAGCTTGCGGATACGCAACAGGCATTAACAGCTTTTGCCGTTGGCTTCATCAAGCGCCATCTGTCCCAAGAGCATCTGGCGAATATCCGTTTACTGGTTGCGGAGGGGCCGAGCGTGCCGGAAATCACCCGGGCCTTTTATGCCTTTGGCTCAGAGAAAACGCAGGACGGTCTGGTTCAGTTTGTCGAGGAGCGCTTTCAACGGCAGGATGTTGATGACGAAATCAAGGCGTTTGTCAGTATGCTGATTGCCCCGCGCATGCCGGTGTTGACTGGACTGCGTGAGCCTCTTTGCGAGGCGGAGATCAAAACTCATGCCGACAAGACTGTACGTATGTTTTTGAAACTGCTTGATAACTGATACCAGGGGGCGCTTATGAACCAGGAGTTGCACGAACTACTTCGTGAGCTGGAACAGTTTGGACTGGAAAACGACGAGAGAACCGACAATCGCGCGCAGCGGATGTTGAATATCACCCCTGATACCGGAGAGTTTCTCTCGGTCCTGATCCGGGCGACGAATGCCCGGCAGGTGTTGGAGATCGGCACTTCCAATGGCTATTCCACCCTGTGGCTGGCCGAGGCATTGTCTGCCAGCGAGGGTGTGGTGACCACCGTCGAGTATGCCGAGCACAAATACCGGCTGGCACAACAGACCTTTTCCCGTACGCCGCTGGCGTCGCGTATTGAGGCGATCCATGCCGATGCTGGTGATCTTTTGGCCAAGACGGCCGATGGTTTTTACGACCTGATTTTCCTTGATTCAGAGCGCTCGGCATATCCCGGCTGGTGGCCCGATCTGAAACGGATTCTGCGCCCCGGCGGCCTGCTGGTGGTGGATAATGCCCTGTCGCATGTCGAGCAGATGGCGCCGTTTAAGGCCCTTGTCGATGGCGACAGCGAATTTACCACCTGTCTGGTGCCGGTGGGCAAAGGGGAATATCTGGCGACGCGTTCCGAGCGTGGAGAAAATTGTTGAAAAAAGCAAGATCGGTCAGGATTTGAACGGTGCATTCGCTTAGAGTCCTACCTGATCGCTGAGAAGGAAACGCTAAACAAGAGGATCGCATGTCGCTTGCTGAACAGATCAACCGGGTGTGCACCCATATCGTTCAACATCTCGATGAGGAGTTAACCCTCGATCAGTTGAGCCGGGTTGCTGCTGTGTCCAAATTCCATCTGCACCGCGTCTTTGTCGCGCAGACCGGAATTACGCTGTTCAAATTCATTCAGCTGTCCCGGTTGCGCAAGGCCTCGTATCAACTGGCTTTCAACAAGGACACCAAAATTATCGACATAGCTCTGGATGCCGGGTATGAAAGCCCCGAAGCGTTTGCTCGATCCTTTAAAAAGACCTTTGGCCGCACCCCTTCTCAATTCAGGAATCAACCACAATGGCTGGAATGGCAGTTGACGCAAAGTCAGCTTGTCCAGCCGGGAGAACGGGAAATGAAGGTAACCATTGTTGACGTCAGGGAAACCAAGGTCGCCGTGCTGGAGCACTGCGGAGCCCCGGAACGGGTGATGGAAAGTGTCGAGAAATTTATTCAATGGCGTAAAACAACCGGCCTGTCGCCGGTAAAAACCAGCCAGTCGTTCGGGGTGCCGT
>PKUE01000073.1 GCA_002869685.1 Desulfuromonas sp. | reverse complement strand
GTGTTTATCCTACGGCGTAATTTGGTTGGTTCTGGCGATTTCTCCCAACTACCGCCAGGACTGGCTGCTGGAAAACCTCCTTGTGGTTATCGCGGTGCCAGTGCTCTACTACGCCCACCAGCGGCAGCCGTTTTCCCACCGGGCGACACTGTTGCTATGGCTATTCTTTGTGTTGCACGCGGTTGGCGCCCATTACACTTATGCGGAAATGCCTCTGTTTACCGCCCTGGCCGATCAGTTTGCCTGGCAACGCAACCACTTTGATCGGCTGGTTCATTTTTTGTTCGGGGCATTGCTATTTTTACCGTTGGCGGAACAACTCAAGCCATGGCTTCCCAGTCGCCGCCTGGTTTTAGTTGTCAGCCTGCTCATCCTGTTCAGTGCCTCAGGTTTTTATGAAATTGTAGAGTGGCTGGCAACCGAATGGACCCATCCGGAATTAGGTACGGCATTTCTCGGCACCCAGGGTGACCCATGGGATGCGCAAAAGGACATGGTTCTGGCTCACCTCGGCGCATTACTGGCCGCGCTGGTTTATGTCCGGCGCAACCACATGTGATGTTGCGGCAGCAGGTCAATCAGACCAGCATCCAACGCAACTGCTGATCAAACAGGGAATAGTTTTTCTGGGCAACCCGCCGCGCTTCAGCGTTGGCGTCAAAGAAGCGATAATAGTCGCTCAACAGCAGTGCGACGATTTCTGCATCAAGTTGCTGCCGTGTGACCTTAAGATCGAGAATCTCTTTACTACGGCGGTAGTCGAGCAGATCCCGGTAGGGACGGGGTTCACCAAGGGCGGCAAAAACATCCGCCACGGCGACAATGCGTGCCCCCAGCGACAACTGGGCATCGTCATAACCAAAAGGATAGCCCTGTCCCGACGGGCATTCATGATGGCAGCAGATCCAGGAGGTCACTTTCTCCAATGGCGCTATTCTCTTCAGCAGGTGGTAGGCGGTATAGGGATGGCGCTTGATCACGGCAAACTCTTGTTCATTCAGCGTTTCCGGCTTGTCGAGAATCTCTTTGGGTACGGCAATCTTGCCGATGTCGTGCAGATACCCCGCCAGCTCCATCCATTGACACTCCTCTTCGCTCATTCCCATGGCCCGCGCCAGCCCGGTGGCACAGGTGGCCACGGCGCATGAGTGGACCGCCGTATAACGGCTGCGGAAATCGACTACCCGGCAAAACAGCTGGGCGATCTCTTTTAACTGCGAAAATTGCCCGATGCGGGTGGCAGGAGCACAAGACTCGAGAGCGGCGGAGAAATGTCCGGCGGACAGATCAAACCAGAACTGCTCATGGCTGGCGATCTCTGCCAACGCCGCCACGGATTCGGCTGCGAACAGCGCGTCACAACTCGCCGCAATCTGGTCAAGGATCTGTGTTTTCTGACACAGGGGATCGCGCCGGTAATCTATGAGGATATCGATCCGATCCGCCAGGTAGATCAGATTGGCAAGCTGCGCAACGTCAGGGGTCAGACCGGAAACAGTGGCACGTCGGCTCCAGGGCAGATGATGGTAGAGGACCAAGGGGGCCACGCGGGAAAACAGTGCGACATCCTTGAGCAGGCTGTAACCGGCCACGGCATGCGGAACAATCCCCTCAACATAGTCAAAGCGACTGACCTCGTTGCGTTCCTGCAGAGAAAACACGCCAACGTCATGGAGTAGTGCAGCCATGATCAGGTCGTGACGGGCGCTTTCCTCAACACCCAGCTGCACAGCCAGACGGGCGGCAATGTAACCGACACGCAACTGATGCGCTCCCACCTCCGGTTTCATGGCATCACTGGCCTCACTCAGGCAACACACCAGCTGCCACAACGAGACATCCAGACTTTCCACACAACAATCCCCCATGGTCACATCACCCCTCAGAACGTACAGCTTCTACACGGTCATCATCGCTAGGCAAGTCGCCAAAGGTCTCCCGGCAAAACGCTTCACACTGCTCAACCTTCAGGGGTCGACTGATCAGATAGCCCTGACCAAACTGACAGCCCCGCCCTTGAAGATAGTCGAATTGCTCCTGACGCTCAATCCCTTCCGCCACAACCATCAGATCCATCTTGCTGGCCAGAGCCAGAGTTGATTCGGCGATCGCCGCATCACTGGCATCAGTGAGGAGATCATCGACAAAGGATTTATCGATTTTGAGACTGGAGATGGGAAACTTTTTCAGGTAACTCAACGACGAATAGCCGGTGCCAAAATCATCAATAGCCAGACGAACACCGAGTTTTTTCAGGCGCATCATGGTGTCAATGGAGGACTGGATGTCGTACATCAACAGACTTTCGGTGATCTCGAGTTCAAGCCATTCCGTTCGGACTCCCGTCTGTTCCAGCATCTGCTCGATGCAATACACCAGATCATAGTGGTGGAACTGACGGGCAGAAATATTCACCGCCACCCGCAACTGGCGCTGGTAACATTGATTCCACGCGCAGATCTGCTGACAGGCCGTCCGCAGAATCCATTCGCCAATAGGAACAATCAGGCCGGTCTCCTCAGCCAGGGGGATAAACTCCAGTGGTGACACAATTCCACGTTCAGGGTGGTTCCAGCGCAACAGCGCTTCAAAACCGACAATGCACTGACGTTGCAGATCCATCTGAGGTTGATAATAGAGCTCCAGTTGCTCTTTTTCCAGCGCGTGACGCAGATCATTCTCCAACAGCAACAGCTCATGTGTTTTCAGATTCATGCTGCGTTCATAAAACTTAAAGGTGTTTCGCCCGGCATCCTTGGCCTTGAACATGGCGATATCGGCACATTTGATCAATTCGTCGGGATCTTGAGCATCCACCGGCGCCACGGTCAAGCCGATACTCGCCGAGACATGCAACGAATAATCATCAATCTGAAACGGTTGCGATAGGGCATCGATCACCCGTAGCGCCGTATCCGCACCTGCAACGGGAGTCACGCCGTCAAACAGGACAATGGCAAATTCATCGCCGCCCAGTCGAGCCAGCTGATTATGATCGCCAATCAAGGCCCCCATACGTCGCGCCACCGCCTGCAACAACTTGTCGCCAATGCTATGCCCCAAAGAATCGTTGATATTTTTAAAACGATCCAGATCGATGAATAACAGGCTGAGATAATGACCGTGGCCGGTGGCCGCAGGCAAGGCGCCTTCGAGTACCTCGGCAAAGCGCAACCGGTTGGGCAACTGGGTCAACGGATCGTGAAAAGCGAGGTGGCTCAGCTGCTTTCGATGTTCAGCCAGGGCTTCATCAGCTTTCAGCCGCTCCAGTTCGGTCGCCGCCCGCGCCGCTACAATCGATAACACTTCTCGAGCATCGGATGGCAGATGCATCCGCTGGCGGGAAAAACCGTTGAGAACACCGACCACTTTCTGCTCGGCATTCAAAAGCGGAATACCGAAATAACTTTCGATCGCCAACTGTTTAAAATCAACATGATGGGGAAACAGTTCTCGCACATTGCCGGGATAAAAACACACCTCGTTTTTGAAGACTTTTTCGCACGGAGAACCTGCCAGAGGGTAGGAATAGTTCTGGCGGTATTCGCCGAGAAACAGCATCGACTGGCATTCAATATGCCCCCCGGCGTTCAGGATTCCGACCAGTCCACCGTCTACTTCGAAATACTGGCAGATCTCGCGAAGGATTTTATCAAAACACGCTTTACCGGTGGCACCAACGGTACTGGTCACCAGCGCATTCAGGGCCCGCTGGGTCTGCTTACGGTCGCTGATATTGCGGGCGACACAGACAATCATCTCCTGCTGATCGAGATTCAGTTTCTGCAGATTGAGTTCAAAAGGGATCTCGCGGCCAAACTTGGTCATCAGGGTGGTTTCGATCAACGCCGAGTTCTCCAGCGCTGATGCCAGACCCTGATAACCGGGATGGTCGTTCAGATAGGAACTGTTCAAGTTGGTATCGATCTGCTCCGGCGATAACATCAGTAACTCATCGCGGCTGTACCCCAGAGTGTCACAGGCGACACCGTTTACTTCCACAAAACGACCAATCCGCATGTTTTCATCGAGACAGGCCATAAACACGGCATCATTGACATTGTTGAACAGGGCCTCAAACCGGTCACGTTCCCGTGACAACTGGGCCTCCCGCTCGCGGATGGCATCGCCCATGGCCCGCACATCTTCGGCCAAAGCGTTGGCTTCAGCAAATCCGTCAATGTCGATGGAAACCTGTTCGTCCCCCCGGGCAATTTTCTGCACACAGGCTTCGAGCTGAATCATCGGCCTTGCCAGTCGGCGGGCCATGGCAAAAGAAAATAACAGCGACAACACGATACAACCACCACCGCCGAGCAGAAACAACTGCCGCAAATAACCGATTTCACCATACGCCTGCTGGCTGGGCTGAGAGACCAGCACCAACCAACCGGTTTCGGGAATTATCAACACTGTTCCCACATAGTCGACGGCCTGCCAGATATAACTATAGCGCCCTTCATGCCCTTTCATTCCCTGGGCAATCGGCGGCAGGCTGCTCAAATCAACGGCTGCCCGCTGCTGAATGGCGTCCGACTGAAATAACACCCGCCCATCTTCGCCGACAACATAGATCTCTATTTTTTTATCGACAGGGATGCGGGTGGTCAAGGAGGAAAAACGGCTGAGATTAACAGAGGCGAACAGCATATACTGGTGGAAAGGAACACACAGGCTTAACGAAGATTCCCCGGTGACAATGGAGGGGACGATACTTGACCAATAAGGAAGCCGCTGCTTTTTCCCCCGCTGAACCGCACTGTTCTTGCTGAGGTTGTAGCCGATAAATTCACTGCGCCGGTTTTCCAACGCATGCGGCAGCCCGGCATGAATGATGGTATCGCTCTCATCGAGAATAAAAATAGCTTCAATCAGTTCGGAACGGCTCAGCAGGCTCTGCAAGCGATTATCAAGGCCGCCATCGCGCTGAAAGTCATAGGCGGCCAAACCTCCGGCCACATGTTTCAGGGTTTGTTCCGGTTTATCGACAATGAACTGGATCTCTTTGCGGATTCCCTGGGCTTGCTGGGTCAGCTGTTCGTCCAGCTGCTCTCTGGTACTGGTGATAAGAAATGACAGACTGAGAAGGCCGACCAGCAGCATCGGCAGACAGGAAACAAACAGAAAACGCCACAACAGTGAAATTTTGTAGGAATTAAGCTGCATGGCGGCTCCCCGAAACAAGGGCAGCAAAAACAGAGCGGTCAGAATCTGAAAGGTTACGCCGAGAGCGCGGCCACGCCTGCTCTTTTATCCATGATCCCCATGAACCCTGTTGCCAAACGCCCATCGAAGCCCCCCATGGCCAACACATTGCCCTTGACCTCTTGATGCACAAGGCTTGTTTATATCATAAAATTTTATCATTATATAGACACTTCTTGTTGCAGGAGGCTATCCACGGCATAGGTCAGGGCGATCATGTCGGCAATACCACCCATCGTCAAATTCTGCTCCCGGTAGCGTTGATTACACTGTGCCAACCAGAGATCGATGTCGCCATCTGCTGCGATCAACCGTTCCAGGGTCTCTCCGTCGCGACGAACCTGTTCTACCCCGGCCGCACCGCCGCGATGGTAACAAGTCGTATCATCGACTACCTGCATCAATCTGGCCATCAACGCCAGCCCGGCATGACATTCATCATACCCCTGAGCACGATATTGACGATAACAGGGTAGACCGTGTTCGAACAGGGCAGGCATCCCCTGCAGGCATTCGCCGATAATTCCCTGGCAATGGTATTGCTGACGACAGCGCTCACCATGACTGGTGCGCTCCGTTGCCTGGACCGCAAATAACGTCTGGCTCAGGCGGGCAATCGTACTGCGTAGATCACGCGCCTGACGCAGGGCCATCAACAGCACGCCACTGAGAAACAGATAGCCGCGATGGGTGTTGGTGCCGCAATGCTCAAGCATCCGCTCTTCGGCACGCAGGCCGATCGCCCGCAACCGCTGCGGGTCCACAGCATTGAGCGGCACCTCCAGCAACTCATAATAGTAGAGGGGCAGCAGATCGATGGAACGCTGCATCACCACCAGATCGAGATCATCGTGGGAACCGTTATCCAGCAGATCGACAAGACCCGGCTTGGGAGTCAGCAGCAGTTCACGACGTGCCCCCAATGTAAAGGCCTGCGTCAGTTGATCGACGGGTAAAGTTTCGCAGATGCGCGTGAGCGGCGCGTATAACGGCATCCTGATCATGACGATCGCTCCTTATGCACTCCACGGCACTCGCACCACAAATCAAACATGGTCGGGCCGGGTATCCGAGACTCTGACGACTGAGCTGGCCACTGTAGGGACCATAAACATCGACATCCAACAGCCGGGCAAACGGCTGGGCATGCTCCAGGTCTATCCCCACCTGCTTGCACCGCAGCGGATCCTGAGCGCTGATCAGCAGGCAATAGTAGCCAGCACGATCGCGGCTATGCACAACCGTCTGCGCCTGCAGCGATTCTTCGAGTTGATAACGGGCCCACTCCAGCAGTGCCGAACAACCGGGTGGTGCTTTATCCGGGCCGGGCAGGTTGGTGGCCAGTTGGATCACCGAGGCATGGCCGGCCTGAACAAACTGCTCCACTTCCCAGTGACGCTGCTCTCGGGCGTCGAGCAGATCACGCTTTAACGCGTCGGACACAATCGATGATTGATCCATCACGGTATTCAATGACTGCAATAACATCATCTTCAAACTCCAGAGGCTTGGGTTGACCGGTTAGAGCGACAATTTCCTGTTGCAACTCACGAATATCCTTTACCGGCAAATGGCGCCGCAATAACTCTTCTTTCAGGTCACTGTGACGGTCATTCACGGCGATTCCCCGTTCGGTGACAATGACATCAATGGTCTCACCCGGTGTCGTGATCGTGGTAACGGCATCACGAATAATCGGCAAACGCCCACGAATAGAGGGAACGGTGATAATGGACAGTTTGGCTCCGGCAGCCGTATCACTGTGGCCACCGGTGTTGTGCAGCAGATAGCCGTTGGACTCGGTGTTCACATTGACATTGAAATCCACGTCCACCTCAGTGGCACCGAGAATCACCACATCGAGCTGATTGACGATGGCCCCGCCATTAAATGGATTGGCGTACATGTCGGCACCGATTTCAACGTGGCCGGGGTTGCTACCGATAGAACGTACGGCCTGCAGATCGAAACACTGCACATCAAACAGTGTCCGGAACAACCCCTGTTCAAGCATGTCGACAAAATAGCCGGTGATACCACCACTGCCAAAGCTGCCCTTGATCCCGGCTGCGAGCATTTTGTCGCGCAGTCGGTCGGCAACTGCCAGACTGGTGCCGCCACTGCCGGTCTGAAACGAGAAACCGTCCTTGAGCAGACCGGAAGCTTCGATCACTTCAGCGGCGTAACCGGCAATCATCAGCCCGATGGGATCGGTGGTGGTCCGGGTCGTGGTGGAGACAATCTTCTGCGGATCACCGAGGCTCTCGACGGCAACGACATAATCCACCTGGGTCTGAGCAATGGAGATTGGCGCCACCGGGTAGGGTTGCAAATAATCGGTGACGGCGATGACGGTTTCGGCGTAATCGGCATCCAGGGTGGCATAGCCAAGGGAACCACAGGCCGACGGACCGGCAATCCCGTTCATGTTGCCAAAAGGATCACAGCAGGGCGCGGCAATAAACGCCACATCCACCCGCACTTCACCACTCATCAGTGCTCGTGCCCGACCACCATGGGTACGGACAGTGATCGGACAGCGGATCTCCCCTTTGCTGGCCATCTCGCCAATCAGGCCATTGACACCACACTCAAACGCGCGAATTGTGCCACTGTGAATGTACGGCAACAGCTCGGCATGTACCGGATGCACCGAACTGGACGCGATGGTGATATCCTGAATTCCCAAAGCGTGGATTGCCCGCACCACCATGTTGAGCAACGCATCGCCATTGCGCAGATGGTGATGGGTAGAGATGGTCATGCCATCTTTGAGTCCGGCGGCAAGGATCGCCTCGGTCAGATTAGCCATCACCTTGTTGTGTCCCGGATTAACCCGGCGCAGAGCCCGCGTGGCCCGCTGCCCCATCGGCTGCAATGAAAACGGGTCCTGATACGGTCGACACAAGCGGCCATCGAAAGTTTCGGGTATCCAGCGCCCCAGACTAGTGCGTGCCATAAATCACCTCATCGTCCAATTGATAATCGAGCATTCCCTGGGAAACTGCGGTGCGGATAACCCGTGCCGCCCGTTTAACCACCGGCGCATCCACCATTTTGCCATTGAGGGCAATGACCCCGGTGCCCATTTTGCGCGCGCGGACAATGGCCTCAATGACCTGGATGGCATAATCGATTTCATCCTTTTGCGGGGCAAACACCTCATGCACCACATCGATCTGGCGCGGATTAACCAGAGATTTGCCGGTAAAACCAAGATTTTTGACCAAAGCCACTTCGGTGCGAAAACTCGCCATGTCGCCAACATCGGCAAAAATGGTGTCAATAGCCTGAATCCCTGCCGCTTTGGCCGCCCACAAAACTCGGGCGCGGGCATGAAACAACTCCTCGCCCCCTTTGGTGCGCTCGATTTCCATGCTGGCGGTATAGTCTTCGGCACCAAAGGCGAGGGCAATCACCCGGCTGGAACAGCGGGCAATCTTGATCGCGTTAATCACACCTAAAGCACTTTCGATGGAGGGAATGATCTTGAACGTACCGATGGCCACATTCAGTTCCTCCTCCATCTCGGTCAGCAACGTATCCAACCGCTCGACAATCTCCGGGGTATCGGCCTTGGGCAAGCGAATGCCATCGGGTCGCGCTGGCAACACCCGGCACAGATCCTCATGCCCCCACGGCGTATCCAGCGCGTTGATCCGTACAAACACCTCTTTGTTGCGCTGGGTATAGGTGGCAATAAAACGACTGACCAGAATCCGTGCCGCGTCTTTTTCATTGAGGGGCACGGCATCTTCCAGGTCGATAAACACCGCATCACAATGAAACAGAGGCACATTCTGCAACATTGATGGCATATTTCCCGGCACATACAGCAGCGAACGCCGCAAGGAGAATTCATCGTTAGCCATGCTATTCCTCCAAATAAATCGTTGAAATTCCACCACTTTGCGACAGGTGGCGTTCAATCCCCTCGCCATGGAATTCGCTCAGCATGATTTCGCAGCAGGCAAATACCCGCGCATCAAACAGATGACCGCCCAGCACCTCTCCCGAAGAACGTGACATGAGAATGTGCAGGTGACAGTCACACTGGTCCTGATCGTTGGGCACCATATTGCCCTCCAATCCGAGCAACTCAAACGGTCCCTGTTCGTCGTGAACAGTCATACGTGGCTCGGTGATCGGCAGTTTTGCTCCCGCTTTGATCCCGCGATAACGCACCTGCGTTACCGACCCAACGGCGGAAATCACCACGGCATTGCGAACCCCCGCTTCAGCGGCAAAACGTTGCAGGGTTTCCACCAACCACTGTCCCTGGGAGATTTTCAACATGAACCGTCGCCCTCCCGAACATTCTTTAAACCAGGCATGCTCCATGACATTACTCCTCTGCCGCGCGGGCGATCGCCGTTTCAACGCGGGCATCGATGGCATAGTCCAGGGCCCCCCGGTCACTGACCCGGATACGCCCACTACGCACATCCAACTGCTGCAACTTGCCTTCAATCCGCTGACGGATCAAATGACCGAATTGTTTGACCACCGTGGATTCAATCTCAATGGTCAATTCCTGTGCCGGTTCTACAAACACCATCATGTCACTGGATTGCATGGTGCCTGCCTGAGCTTTACGACGGATCTCCATCAATGCCTCCCCGGGGCCAGCCCGTTCGTGTTGAAGGTTGACGACAGCAGATAATTCAAGGTGGAAGAAGGAACCAGTGCCTCCAGCGTGGCCCGCGAACGGTCACCCAGCAGTTCCCGCACCTGTGATGCGCTGATAGCGTCACAGCCGTTGGTTGCCCGGGGAATTTCGATCAGATCGACGCCAAGGCGGGGCAGATACTTCTTCAACGCTTCGTTGTAGCGACGGGTAAGGTCGCAATAGGGTTCACTGCCGACAAAGCGACGGCGAATGGCAAACCGGGGCGCCAACTGACGGGCAAACAGGGTGGCATCCATCTCCAGCTGCTGAGCCTCAACAGCGTCATGGTCTTTGAGAAAGTATCCTGGAAAGGTCATGGCACTGATGGCGTAAGGCCCGGTGGGCAGTACCGTGACATTGTCCACCCCTGTCACGCCCTGGCAAACCAGATCGTAGCGCACATCAAAGGTAAAGCTTGAGCTGTCCTCTTGAACAACAAAGACATACAGCCAGTCCACCTGACGCGCTGCGGTCTCAATGAGATAGCGGTGTCCGAGGGTAAAGGGATTGGCATTAATCACCACTGCGCCATTGACACCGTCGTGACGAACCGGACGATGGTTGTCCACATAGGCAGCAATTCCCGGACCGTATTCAAGCAGTGCCGTTTGCTCGGTCAAACACAACAGGCGAAAATTGACCGCTTCGAAACTCAGGCTGTTTTGTGGTCGGGTAACGACGAAGAACGTTTCCAGACCGTCGTTGAAACCACGCCGGATCAATTCACTGACCAATTGGGCAAAGGCTTCTGTTTGCTGATGGTCCGGATCGACTGCGATCATTTTCAATAATTCCCGCTGACGGGCGCCACTGGCAATGAGGCGGCCCTGCTCATCCCAGATCCCCAGCAGATCATCGCAATCGTCTTCAAACGTCAGATCAAACAGGGACAGGAATTGTTTGACCTGACTCCGTTGTTGCGTACCGACAACTTCGCGAACCATGAACACCCCCTATGTGACAAATATTGACTTCCTCCTGTGCCACCAAGAGCACACTTTAGGACTCTGAATAGGGAGGTTGCAATAAAGGCGCCTGTTTTTTTTCAGGGTGATTTTCGAATGATCATTCCTGTATTTTTAACCAGTTAGAACGGCTCAGCTCGCGACAGTGGTGGAATCAGGCCCCAATGGCGGTCCCCATCCTGGTCAGAGCGTCCCAAATTCGCACACCGGCGTGCCAAGATTTAGCAGTGAGACTTCCGCTGCGCTGGTCAAAAGGGAATTAGCGACCTGATTCCAACATTTTCAGCCGATTGGTATTTTTTTTGCTCTATCAACAAGCAGACAACTCTCCTGCCAACGCCGCCAACCCCGGCGTCCACAGAAGGCTACGGATGCTGGCTGGCATCCAAAACCCGATTTATGCGGCGTAACTGCCTGAAAGAAGTGGCTATGGCTTCAAAATTTTCAACCAGAAAACGTCTTGCAGCGACGCTGTTCCTGGCGGCACTGTTCACTGCAACACTGGTGTATATCACGTACTCCTATTGTGTCCTCCCCCAGTTTCAGCGCCTTGAAGAAAATACAGCCGCCCACCATATGGAGCAGTTACGGACCAATCTGCAGGTCGAACTCGACAATCTCAACGCCCTGGTCCACGACTATGCCAGCATGGAAACACCGGAGCACACAACACTGGCAAAAGCCTCACCTTACTGGCATCACCTGTTCTCCGACCAACTTCTCAGCCATCACGGTCTGGACCGGATCGCCATCTATGATGAGCAGGGAACACTTCTGTTCACCAACAGCACCACTGCCGACGAGACTGAGAAAGCTCCGGAAGATATGGCGCTGTATCGGACGGCTTTCAATCTGACCCGGCTCAGCAGTAAACAATCGATATCCGGCCTGTTGTTGGGCAGCCGGGGAATCAGCCTGGTGACAGCACGTACCATCACAAACCCGGCAGATGAAACCAGTGGGGTGATTGTCTTCTGTCGCCAATTGTCAACCCAGGTAATCGCCCAGTGGTCACGCCGACTTAAAATTGAAGTCAGCCTGAGCATGGTTCCGCACAACAACAATGCCCTTGACAACCCACGCCTCGACGCATTGCTGCAATCACCCCAATCCTGTTACCTCAGCAGATCAGCGCAGCAAACCACAGCATCTTCACTGCTTCTGGATATCGGTGGCACCCCCATTGCCATCCTGCAGCTGACCATCCCCACCCAATCACTGTCCGGGGTGTTGCCCATCTCTGCCATCCTCGCTGTGACAACACTGGTCCTGCTGTTGATCACCTATCTGACGGCACGAATCTTTGCCAAAACGGCGCAGGGCCCCTTTTTCGATCTGGCGCATCAGGTTCATCAGATCCGCCAACTGGAAGACAAGTCCGCGTTGGCTCCGGCCAAAGAGACAGATGAGTTGACCCGTGAAATCAACGCCCTGCTGGTTGACCTAGAAGAGAGCCGCCAGAATCAAAGCCTCAGTGAAGTCAAAACCAACCTGATTAAAAAGGTGGTCCCCTGTGCCATCTTTACCGTTGACCACCGCCGGGTCATCACCAGTTGGAATCATCGCGCCGAACAACTCACCGGCTACGCGGCACATGAAATGATCGGCAGTTCCTGCTACCGCTTTGCATTAACGCCCTGCCATCGGCAATGTGGTCTGTTCAACCCGCAGATTGCCAAACCAGTTATGGGCCGGGAATGTACCATTCGCCATAAAAACGGCAGTCTGCTGACCATCAGCAAAAATGCTGAACTCCTTCGCGATGTCAACGGCGATGTGATCGGCGGGATTGAATGTTTTGTTGATATCACCCATCACAAGCGGGATGAACAGGCGTTGCAATGGGAGGTTGCCTTGAACAGTCGCCTGGCCAGCCTGTCCCACACCATCGTTCAGCAACATTGCGATCAGGAGGAGATTGCCCGCCAGCTGCTCAGCCATGCCCGTAATCTGACCGGCAGCCAACACGGCTTCATTGCCGCTCTGGACTCGTGTGGCACCCAGTTACTCTGGGATTACACCTCTCTGTTTGAGGACTTTATCAAAACCGATGGCTCGGCGATTATTCCGGCAGCCTCATCGGGACGCGGTTCGCTGCTGCATGCGGTCTACAACCGTAAAACCGGCGTCTACTTTAATGGCCTGGAACGGTTGAATGTCGCCCATCTCGCCGGTGGCATTCAGAAACCGTTTCGCCATTTCATGGCGGTTCCAGTGGATAACGGTGACAGGATTATCGGCCAGGTCGCCCTGGCCAACAACGAGGAGGGTTATTCCGTACGCGACCTTCAGGCGATCGAGCAGCTGGCGGAATTGTTCGCTGTTTTTCTCGCGCGTAAGCCCATCGCATCATAACCCTGCGGCCTCAGCGTCCGCTCCCGGCTTCGTCAGATGAAATTGTTTACCACTAAGGTTTCACTTGCCGTCAACGCCATTCAGTTCCATACTGGGTCCGCTATGAATAAATCCCTGCTGATCACCAAAAACGGCCTGCTGTTGTGTCTGTTCGCCATCCTGCTGGTTTTTTTCAAAGGACCCAGCTTGCTCTACGGCACCTTGTCCTTCATCTTGATTGCCACTTACCATCTGGTCACAGATCGTCGTTTCAGCGCGGAACAACTCACCAATTCGGGTTTGATGTCGCTCCACATCGCCATTTACCTGTTGCTGTGCACCCTGTTGATCTGGGCCACCACGGGCCATGAGGAAAGTCACTACTGGATCATCTACTTTTTGCCCATTGTCGTGGCGGGAACAAATCTTAGCCTGCTGCACACCCTGGCAACCAGTCTGTTTTCATCACTGCTTTACCTGGTGTCGATTCCGAGCGTTGTCTGGAGCGATCCGATTGAACTGGCGGAAGATCTGCCGGAGTTTCTCATCTCCTGCACCACCTTTTTTATTGTCGGCGTACTGATTCACGGATTTTCCGCGCAACACCGTCAGCAACTGCAGCAGCAGAAACATCTCAATGATCTGCTGCTGGACAATCGCAATGCCCTGCAGAACTCCCTGTGCAAGCTGGAGCAGGCCGAGGAGACACTGCGCCGCAAAGACCGTCTTGCCGCATTGGGGGAGATGGCGGCCGGGCTCGCTCACGAAATCCGCAATCCGCTGGGGGTCATTTCTTCTTCGGCCCAATTAATCGAAAGCCAGTTGGAACAGCCGCCCAGCAGCCAGAAGGAACTGCTCAGCGTCATTCGCGAGGAGACCGCCCGGCTCAATGATCTGGTCAGCAACTTCCTGCGCTTTGGCCGCCCCGGGGAACCACGCCGCGAACCACACCATCTTGACGCACTGGTCCAGCGTGCCGTTGACCACCTGCAGAATATTGCCGAGCAACGGCAGATTGCGTTGAACTTTGCACCACCCCAGCGGCCTGTTGTCATCGCAGTTGATGCCGACATGATTCAGCAACTGCTGCTGAATCTGTTGCTCAATGCCATTGAAGCCTCTAGCGCTAACAGCCAGGTAACCATTGAAACGCATGTGACACCTCACCAGGCGGAAATTGTCATCAGCGACCACGGCTGTGGAATCGAACCCGAGGTCCTGCCCACCATTTTCAACCCTTTCGTCACCACCAAAGATACGGGAACGGGTCTTGGACTGGCCACGGCGCACAACATTGTCCAAAGCCATGGCGGCGACATTCTTGTCAGCAGTCAGCCAGGGAAGGGGAGTCGTTTCACGATTCAGTTACCGAGAGAGGATTCCTAGATGGCCCACATCCTTGTTGTCGATGATGAAAAAAATTACCGCGTCGTCCTCAGTCAGCTTCTGGAAAATGCCGGCCACCAGGTCTCCAGCGCTGACAACCCTTATGCCGCCCTTGAGCTGCTCAGCCGCGAACAGGTCTCGCTGATCATTTCCGACATGCGCATGCCTCGCATGTCGGGGCTTGATTTTCTGCGTCATATTACCGACGAATTCGGCCCCATCCCCTTTATCATTCTCACCGCCTATGCCACGGTGAACACGGCGCTGGAAGCCATGAAAATCGGCGCTTTTGACTATCTGCTCAAACCATTCGACAACGAGGAGATTCTCCTCACTATCGATAAGGCATTGACCTACTCACGCCTGCAGAACGAAAACCTGCTGCTGCGTCGCGAACTCGAACAGAATCGCGACCGCAAGCTGATCGGCAACAGTGCCGCCATGGAAACATTGCGCGCCCAGATCTCTCAGGTCGCGCCAGCGAAGACCTCCATTCTCATTACCGGCGAAAGTGGCACCGGCAAAGAGCTGGTCGCCCAATCACTCCATCAGCTCAGTCCCCGCCATGACAAGGCACTGGTTTCCATCAACTGTGCCGCCTTTGCCGAAAACCTGCTGGAAAGTGAACTGTTCGGTCACGAACGGGGGGCTTTCACCGGCGCACTGGAACGCAAACAGGGGCTGATGGAGATCTCGGCCGGTGGCACACTTTTTCTCGATGAAATCGGTGAATTTCCTTTGAACCTGCAACCGAAGTTGTTGCGCGTGTTGCAGGAGAAAACGTTCCGCCGTGTCGGCGGGACTGCTGAAATCAAGTGCGATGTCCGCATTATTGCCGCAACCCACCGCAATCTGGCGCAGATGATCCGCGATGGCCTGTTTCGTGAAGATCTTTATTACCGCCTTAATGTCGTTTCGTTACATCTGCCCCCGTTGCGGGAGCGGCGAGAGGACATTGCGCTCCTCTGTCAGCTGTTCCTGCAGCGCCTGTGTCGCGAAATGAGCCATGGCCCGATGGAAATCTCGGCAGAGGCTCAACAGGCACTGTTCAATTACGACTGGCCCGGCAACATTCGTGAATTACAGAACATTCTTGAACGTGGTGTGTTGTTTTGCAATGAAGCCACCCTGCAACGTCACCACCTGCCGGAACAGTTTCAGGCGGGCCAAGCCGACCCGGTGGTGATTCCGTCGACCGAACAATTGCCACTGGCCCAGCCATTACCGAATTATCTGGAAACCATCGAACAACAGTTAATTCAGAATGCCCTGATCCAGGCCCGTGGCGTTCAGGCACAGGCCGCGGAACTGCTCGGCATCAGCCGCAGCAACCTACAATACAAACTGAAGAAATATCACCTGTTGTAATCCCTGATTACGTATCATTTTTTGTCGCTCCCTCCTGATACGCCCGCTCTTGTGTATTAAATTTTGTACGCGCCTTCGCTATAGCCACAACAAAACATCCTTATTTCAGTAAGTTACCTACTGGCAGATTCTTTGCAATTATCCTTTATTGAGAAGCTATCCCCCAACTAAAGGATCCTATTATGCCTGAATCGATCGTCAGCGGAGTCATCACCAATAACTCCCACCGTCAACGCATTAAGCACACGATGGATAAAGCGGAAAAATACACCGCACGGAAACAGGGCAAGCACGCCGCCGAAATGGCCCTGATTTCTCGGGCGGTCACGCAATTAACTCCGGCACCCCTCTCGTGGCTGGATGCCCCCTGTGGTGTCGGGCGTGCATCCATTCTCCTGAGTCGACAAGGCTTTAATGTTACCGGGGTGGATCTTGGTGAAGGTGCCTTGAACGTTGCGCGCGAGGAAGTTGCAAAGCAGGGAGTGGATGTCGCCATCGAAAAAGCGGACCTGCTTCGATTGCCATATGAGCAACGGCACTTTGGCGCCGTGCTGTGTTTCCGGCTTATCCACCATTTGCCAACGCCACAACTTCGTCTCGAAATCATTGAGGAGTTGTGCCGTGTCGCCGAGGAGTATGTCCTGATCTCCTACCTCAGTCCCTGGTCCTATACCAGTGTCAAGCGGCGGCTGCGCCAGCATCTGACCGGTCACTGCTCGGTCCAGAATGTCACGCCGCTGACGGAGCTGGACCGCCATTTTGCCGGCTGTGGTTTCCAGCGTACCCACGATCTGGCCCAACTGAACATGGTCCATTCGCTGCATCTGGCCATCTATAAACGCACTGCGGCGGACACATAATTTTCTTGGCCCGCAGGAAAACATACGACCAACGGAACGCAACGCTCCTCTGCCAGCGTGACGATTTCAGTCCCGCGTTCTGCTACGGTACAACCAACGTCGGAGTCCGCATTTCATGACCCGTTTTGCTCTACGCCATAGCCTTCTGCCCCTTACTGTGCTCGTCGTCGCCTTTTATCTGCTGGATGGGCTCGGCCTTGATTTTTTGTTCAGCGACCCCTTCTACCAGGGAACACAGCTGGGCTGGATCTATAAACACAGCTGGTGGGCCAATGAACTGATTCACCGGGGTGGTCGGACCCTGATCATCGGTATTGCCGCCACCTGTCTGCTGATTGTCATTCATTCATTGACCCGTGCCTCCGCGCTGCGCTCCTACCGTCGTGCCGCTCTCTACCTGTTGTTGTGCATCGGCTTGAGCACTGGAACCGCAGCCATGGGCAAAACACTGACTCATCGTCATTGCCCGAAACAATACCAGCGTTACGGCGGCTCGGTACCCTATACCCCCATCCTTTCTCTGAATCATGCACCCGCTGCTCCCGGAATCCCGACCGGACGATGCTTCCCGGCAGGGCACGCCTCGGGGGGATTTGCGCTGGTAGCACTGTATTTTGTCTTCTATCGCAACTCGCGCAAATTGGCTTACGTTGGTCTGGCGTGTGGACTGCTCCTCGGCTCAATTTTCACGTTCGGCCAATTGGTCCGCGGTGCCCACTTTATTTCGCACAGCGTCGCCACTCTGGCGTTATGTTGGATCATCAGCCTGCTGTTATCCCCGCTGGTGTTAGAAACGTCTCCTGTCGAGCCTGTAAAACCATCATGAACCGCTGCCTGAAGACAAAAATACGCATCCAGCGCCGCTACCGTCAGCTGGTTTCTCCGGAGACTCGTTTTATCGCCAAAATGTATCTCCTCCTGCTGACGTTATTTACCCTGCAACGGGCCGTTATCATGCTTTACAATGGCGCCCATCTGCATGCCATCGATTTCACCATACTGTTTCATGCTTTTCTTGTTGGCAGTCGTTTTGACCTGGCGACCTCAACCTACCTTCTGGCCCCGTTGTTTCTTGCTCTGCTGGGCTCGCAACATTTCTACCACGCCCTGAAGTGGCTGTTACCCCTGTTTATTTTTATTCTGCTTATCGCAGAAAGTGCCGAGCTTGCGTTTTATCAGGCATTTGAAAGTCGTTTTAACAGCCGGGTCTTTGAAGCACTACGGCACCCGGTGACCATGGGCAACATGATCTGGCATGGCTACCCGGTACTGGTGCAACTGCTGTGCACCATCACCATTGTCATCCTGTTGCTACCACTGTTGAAATACATTCGCCGCCCGTTATTGACCAGCCTGCATGTCAACCTGACGGTGCGTGATCGTCTTGGCCGGACGATGGGAAATACTTTAGTGGTTGTTCTGATGGTATTTGCCCTGCGCGGTGGTTTTCAACACGAGCCGTTACGCTGTCGGGACGCTTTTTTTTCCGATCAGTCTATTGCCAACCAACTGGCTCTGAACGGTTTGTTCAGTCTGGGGCGAACCAGTTGGGATGCGTTCAACGACAAACCACAAACCTGGCCCTCATCCACTCCGGACAAAACACGCGACGACACGCGCCAGAGCGTCCATCTTCCCCAAATTACCCGTTAACACAGCGAAAACGGTAACCTCGCCATTCGTCTGATTTACTCTCCCTCCATCCTGCTTATTGGTTAAGCCCGCGTACTCACTTTTGCAATTGCACTCATGCTTTTCCGGTGGATAAAGCGATCTTTTTTTCGACATTGATGTCGATACCGAACCTTTTCGTCGAGCCGTCCTGCAGTTCTACCGGCCTTCGCTTCGGCATAACTATATGTATTTATTTGATTTAATTGGTTTAACGTTTTCTGGCACAGCGGTTGCTCTTATAGCAGGGCACAGCGCTGAACCATAAACCCCGAACCGAAAGGATCACAACGATGACTGTTATGAATTCACTGAAAATTGTTTCCGCTGCCGTACTGATGATTGCCGTGACCAGCCTGCCATATACAGCTGATGCAAGCTCCCGCTTCCGCGGCGACAATGCCGGGACCGGTCTTTACCTGATTGATACCGATGGTGATGGTGTCGGCGATACCCGTCCAGAGCCCGGAACCGGCATGGGCGCCAATGCCACAAACTTTGTCGATGCCGATGGTGATGGTGTGTGCGACACCTATGCAGCAGGTGGTCAGCAACTGCTCGACGGCTCAGGTGTTTCTGAAGATGCTCTGCAACTTCAAACCCAGGAACGGATCCGCCTGCGGACCCAAACCAGCCGTTAATCGCACAACCGTCCCTCTCCGACGGGGGAGGGACGGTTTCTTTCTCCGTTAGCCCCCCAACAGAAAAGAGATCACCATGACGCTGACCACACGCATTTTCACCCTTTTTCTCGGCCTTAACCTGTGTCTGGCTTCACTGGCTCTGGCCGACTCGAGCGACAGCAATTGGCCCAAAGCGGTTCAACAAACACCTCAATACAACTGGACCCATGGTCTGTCAGCGCAAATTAATTACATGTGGCTGGATGAAACAGAATATCTGCCGGAAATCGACGATGACATCTATCGCTGGAAAGAACGCAATCTGACGGTTCAACTCAGCAAGGCACAGGGCAAGGCCCGTTTCGGCCTCGGTTATGTGGATGGAACCATCAAACAGGAAAACGAGCTGTTCAACGATACCGACTTTGCCCTGACGCGCAAAGCCCCTTTCGCCAGCTTCGATTACCAGTGGAATTCGCAACTGCTGACCCGGGCCCGGTTGCGCTATGAGGAATACAGTGATGACGGGCGCTCAGGATTTTATCAACTGGGCGACGATCAGCAGCTGTGGACCGGTTACGCGATTGTCAGCTATCTGCAATCGCGCTGGTGGCTGAATGTCAGCTATGCCCGCGAGCGCGACCCGGAACCGATTTATGATGCCGCCAATGACCGGGTTGAATTGGATATTACCGCTCAAGCTCTCAGCGGTGCCACGCTGGGCTGGGTCTGGACTCCGGAGTGGGAAACATCGGCAGGTGTTTACTATGAGAGTTATGGCTCTGAGCGTCCCGACCAATTTAATTACACCGCCCAGATCACCCACCAGCCTGCCTGGCTCACGCAACTGCGCGCATCTCTTGGGGTTGGCTATTACACTGAGGAAAAAGATACCCTGGTCAACCTGACGCTTAACTATCGACAGTCATTGAGCAAAAAAACCACGCTGCAATTGGAGTATCAACTGGAATATTCCGATGATGAACAATCCCTGCTGAATCAGGGCCAGCTGGTGGTTCGCTATGCTCTGACCCGTCAGTTCAGTGTGGTTGGCTTGGCAGAGTACAGTCGGGAAACGGGAGATGACGAGGACAAAACTTTCTATGGCATTGCCAGTGTGGAGTATCGCTTCGATTCCTGACTATGCGGAACCGAATCCTGAGCATGTTATGTCTTCATGCCCCGGGCTGGCAGCCTTTTCGCTGTCAGCCCTTTTTTTATCCGCTATTTAATCGCGTCTTTGGTCAAATTATATTTGGCCATTTTATAGCGCAGCACCCGCTCACTGATACCGAGAGCTTCGGCAGCACGGGTCTGTACCCCCTGATACTGCCGTAGGGTTTCCAGCAACATCTGCCGTTCAACCGCCTCAACCCGCTCGGAGAGCAACCCGCCGGAACTGTCCGGCTGGGGAGGGCAGAGCAGGTGGCTGGGCAGGTCGGCGCGGCGGATCTGCGAACCACGCACCAGGGTAGCCAGACGCTGAATCATATGTTCCAGTTCACGAACATTGCCGGGATAATCGTACTTGATCAAGGCGTCCAGTGCCGCAGGTTCAATCTGTGTCGGCCGCAGCGAATATTGGTCGAGAAAATGGTCGATCAGCTGGGGAATGTCCTCGCGCCGCTGGCGCAATGGCGGAATCTGCATCTCAAACACATTCAACCGATAGTAGAGATCTTCGCGAAAACGCCCTTCCTGAACCATTTTCGGCAAATCACAGTTGGTCGCCACCACCACCCGGGCATCTACGTCGCGCTCCCGCTCGGCTCCCACCGGACAGATCCGTTTTTCCTGCAGGGCACGCAGCAGTTTGGCCTGCATCGCCAGAGGCAGCTCACCAATTTCATCAAGAAACAGTGTTCCCCCCTGAGCCGCTTCAAACCGGCCGCTGCGCCGCGATGTGGCTCCGGTGAACGATCCTTTTTCGTGACCAAACAATTCCGACTCAAACAGATTCTCCGGCAAAGCGGCGCAGTTGACCTCGACAAAAGGGCCATCGCTCCGTTCGCTGAGCTGGTGAAGTAACCGGGCAATCCGTTCTTTGCCGGTACCGGTTTCGCCATGGATCAATACGGTCCATGGGCTGCGCGCCACTCGCCGTACCAACGACAGCAGGTGTTGCATGGCCTCGCTGTGCGCGGCCACGGGCAGGGGAAGCGCATCATCTTCAAGGTCCTCTTCCAACTCGTTGAGATCCTGTTCCACCAGCAGCTGTTGGGCATGCCGTTCGATCAATTCTGCCAACTCCGTCAAATCGACCGGTTTTTCGAGAAAATCACACGCTCCGAGCTTCATCACCTTCACGGCTGTTTCCACCGAGCCAAAGGCGGTAATCAGCACCACCCGCAACAACGGATTGGATTCACGCAACCGCTCAAGAACCTCGTCTCCGTTCATTCCCGGCATGCACAGGTCCATCAGGACCAGGTTAACCGGGTAACGGGCACATAAATCGAGGGCTTCTTCACCATTGGCCGCAGTAAGCACTTTATAGCCACGCTTATGCAAGAAACCCTGCAACATTTCCCGTTGAACGGCTTCGTCATCAACAACAAGGATGGTCATACGCTTTTCTTCCATGGAATTTGGACCAGAGCACGGAAACAATCTCCATCAACCACCGACAGGTCGATGCGACCTTTATGGGCCACAGCGATTTTACGCACCATGGTCAATCCCAATCCGGTCTGTTGCTCTTTGGTGGTGAAATAGGGTTCCAACAGGTTATTCAGATCGTCACACACCTCTTGAATCCGATTTTCGATACACAGTTGCACCTGTCACTGCTCAACCATCAGGCCGACACGGACAAATCCCCCTCGTGTCTGGGCTTCCAGGGCATTCTTGAGTAGGTTCTCGACCAGCTGCCCCAGCAGACCACCATCACCCAGGCAGGATACAGGCTGCAGCTGACAGGTGAGATGAACGCCCTGCATCTCGAACTGGGGACGATACAGATCGACAATCCGCGCCACCAGTTCGTTTAATGTCACCGGCCGCATTTTCGGCTGCAGGGGCAACGCATAACGTTGCAGGCCATGAACGATTTCGTTGGTGCGCTTCACCGCGTCGCTCATGGCTACCAGCAACTGCTGGTGTTCCCCTTCCAATCCGCTGGATTCCATCTGCAGGCGCTGCAGCCCCATACTGATGGCATTAAGGGGATTGCGGATTTCATGGCTGATAGTTGCGGCAGCGCGCCCCAGCGAGGCATCTTCGCGCTGTACGGCCAACTGTTGGTGCAGTTGCCACAGATCATCAACATGGCGATTCTGGTAGCGGTAAAGCAACCAGGACAACGCCAGTCCGGCAACAATCAGCAAACCACTGAAGATATAAAACTCTCGCCATAAGCCGCTGATCCGTTTATTCAGACTGGTGGATTCCACGGCTAACAGCAAGGTCTGTTTGCCGAGGATGATCTGCCGTTCTCCGGCAACTGCTTGAGACGTAAATAATTCGTTGTTGCGTGTGACACTGGCCGTCGGTTCCAGCCGCAAACTGTCGATCCCGGCCAGGCGGCTCAGAGCGGCGAGCAACTGCTTGACACCCATCTGCTCCTGAAGCTGTTCGATCGATTTGGCCGGCAGGCTCACTGCGATCAACCGCTGGTCGCCGGGAACTTTCCACAGCAGGATATACTCGTGACGTTTCTGACGATGAATCAGGACGTGATCATCCTGTCCAACCTGAAAGAGGGGCTGGTCAAACCAGCCTTGCGGTGACATCACCACGGTCTGATCGGTGTGGCGAATCCAAACCCCCTGCAGACCATTCTCCTGAGCATAGGCGGCCAGCTCTTCACTGCTAAACGGTTCGACTTGATCCAGGTAGGCGATAAAACGGGCGATGTTGATCAGAAAATCACTGACAATTTGTTCAACAACTTGTTGGGAATGACCGGCAGCCCGGACATTGGTGGCCACAACTTCGGCCACCAGCTGAGCATGTTCGTTAACATGCTCCTCAAAAGCCTGACGTGATTGTGCCACCTGCCAGGAAAAATAGCCGAGAATCAGGCCGAACAGCAGGACAAAAACACTGAGATTCGCTTTCCACAGAACTGAGCGCCCATTCAAACCCGCACCGGAAGTGATCAATGACGCCCCCGCCTTGCACCCTGGCCCGAAGACGATCCGCCACCGTTCTGAACCTTACGCAAACGGGAACGCACCCCGGTCTGATCTCCCTGATGGCCGCCCCAACCCTGTTGTCGATGGAGGCCGCTCCCAGCAACCATTCCGTTCACATGATTACCCGCCGTTTCAACAGTCAACATCTCACCAAGCTGAATATCCGCTGGAATCGTCTCCATCTGGACCTTAAGTTGCTCTGCAGCATCCTGCGCTGCCGCGACTTCAAGGGTCAGAATCCCCTGCTGCCGATCCACCTCAACAACCCGCCCGTCAATGGACGCAGCCGCTGCGGGAATAACTCCTGCCAGCACTGCTAAAATGACCAGGAAAGTCCGCATGTCGCCACCTTTTCGTTATACTCATCCACCGGATAATCCGAGCGATGCCAGAGCTGTTGTCCTTCGAAATAAACATTCCAGCGCGGGCGCCACTGCCACTGCACCCTCATTGCGATCTGCCACTGCTGGTCGTCACTCTCCGGGTACTGTTCACAATACCAACTCCCCCAGGCAATCGTGCTCCAGCGAGGATTTATCTGAAACCGCCAGCCATGTTCCAGACCAAAGCTGTGATAGGATTCCCTATCCACCGTTGATTCATTATCCAGATAAAAAAACCTGACGTCGCAGGATAAATCGGCACTGAAACGATACTCACCACTGACGACGCCGGCAATCATCTTATCTTCGCGCGAGGTCTCATTGACTGCGACAACCTCTGACGGCGCTTGCGTGCCACTGTGCTGCCCCTGTCCACCCTGTTCCGGTGTGGTTACAACCGTGGATATCACCTCCTGATAGCCACTGCGATAATCTCCGAAACGGTAATAGCCCAACACGCCGAGCTTTATCCGCTCATTCCAGTAGTGATCCAGTTGCACGCCGATCTCGACCGAATCACAGTCATCTTCGTCAACCAGGTCATCGCGATAGGAACGCCCTTCAACATAGATCTGGCTATGCCATGCGCCATCGAGCCAGCGCTGATAACAGGAGACCCCCAGCAACAGATCATGGCGATCATCAACATGACCAAAGTCGTGATAGGACACCCGACCATAACCTTCGACGTAGAGAGACGGCGTTTCAGCAAGGCCCTGATAGCCTTCGAGCTGATAGCGCATAAATGTCGAACCC
>PKUE01000072.1 GCA_002869685.1 Desulfuromonas sp. | reverse complement strand
GAGGGTGTAAAAAACTTTGTGTAAATGGTCTCGGTCGGTTACAACCCGTAACCACAGGAGGAACGACTGATGACCATCCCGAAAGACCTGCTCGATGCCCTGATGAAGGATTACAAGAACCCAGAAGACCTCATCGGGGAAACCGGACTGCTCAAACAACTCACCAAGCAACTTCTTGAACGGGCGATGCAGGCCGAGATGACTGAACATCTTGGCTACGAGAAAAACGCCACCGCAGATAAAAAAACGACCAACTCGCGCAACGGCAACTACCAGAAGCGCATCAAGGGCGAGTTTGGCAACCTTGATGTGACCGTGCCTCGTGACCGGGATGCCACCTTTGAGCCGATTATCTTGCCCAAGGGGCAAAGCCGCTTCACCGGTTTCGACGACAAGATCATTGCCCTCTATGCCCGGGGCATGAGCACCCGCGATATCCAGGCTCATCTGGAAGAGATGTACGGCGTCGAGGTTTCACCGACGCTGATCTCACAGGTGACCCGAGCCGTGCAGGAGGAGATCACCCTCTGGCAGAATCGCCCCCTGGACGAGGTCTACCCCATCGTCTATCTCGATGCCATCCGTATTAAGGTTCGGCAGGATAGCCGAGTCATCAACAAGGCTGTCTACCTGGCGATCGGCGTCAATCTCGACGGCATCAAGGAAGTTCTGGGCATATGGACCGCCGAGACCGAAGGGGCAAAGTTCTGGCTACAGGTCGTCACCGAGTTGCAAAATCGAGGCGTGAAGGACATCTTCATCGCCTGTGTCGATGGCCTCAAGGGGTTCCCGGAAGCAATCGAGTCGGTCTTCCCCGACACCCAGATCCAGCTCTGTCTGGTGCATATGGTGCGGCACAGCCTGAATTACGTATCTTGGAAGCAGCGCAAGGCCGTGGCCACGGACCTGAAATCCATCTATTCAGCCCCAACCATTGAACAGGCGGAGATCGCCATGGATGCATTCTCTGCAAAATGGGATGACACCCACCCGACGATCAGCCGTTCCTGGCGGCGCAACTGGGAACGGCTTACCCCGCTGTTCTCGTACCCGACGGACATTCGCAAGGCGATCTACACGACCAATGCCATCGAGTCGGTCAACATGTCGTTGCGCAAAGTCACGAAGAACCGGGGCTCGTTTCCCAACGACGAATCCATGATCAAGTTACTGTATTTGGCGTTACAGAATATCGAGAAGAAATGGACGATGCCGATCCGGAACTGGAAATCCGCACTGAATCAGTTTACGATCATCTTCGGCGACAGGATGCCGATGTACTGACCGACAGAGCCATTTACACAAAATCCCTGACACGCCCCTTCCACAGTCGTCGGCATTTGATACCCCTCCGGCAGATTAAAGTCTTGTGCAGAATTAAGGTTCTGAGCTGTGTGTTGTGCGTTGGTGTTAATTGAATTGTTTTCCATGGTATGTCTCCTTTTAGGATTAATGTTTGTCTGCGGGATTGCAGCGCTTTATGGGTGAGGAGACTACTATCTGGCTGAACACAAAAAAACCCGTCCTGAGGCTCTCGGCTTCAAGACGGGTATTGAGATATCTAGACGGGTATTAGGTTTAAACGAAAGGATTATGACTTCTTCTTGGGTCCTGTTTTTTTGTCTGGATCTCGAGGATCAACCTCCCTCAGCCATTTCCTGATAGTCTCTGGTTCTGTGTAAAGTTTAGCATTGCCATATATCTGGACCGCTTTATGGTTCACCATATCTTCAATTGTCATATCGGGATTAATGTCCCACAAGGTCTTTGCAATACCTTGACATACAAGCCTATCTACTTGATTGTCTCTGAGTTTACGAGGTTTCTCATCTGATCCCTTTTTAGGACACACGGATGCCCAGAGGTCTTCTGACACCTTGAGACCATTATTCCTAAGACATCTCAAGAAATGATCCCGATGGAAATAAACATCCTCTTTAGTTACTGCTTCAAAAGTGTCAAGAATGTCGCCATTGATATCTTCAAGAAGTTCAGTAGTTCTCCATTCTTCTTCCCTTAAGGGCCTGTCATGTATTCCAGCCTTGCTTAGAGGAAAAAGAGCTTTACTTTCACACCATGTGAAAATCAGTTTGTCAAAGCGATCATTTTGCTTTCTTAGAGCAGCTTTCCAATCGTCATTTTTAAAACCACCAGCTATGGCTACTGAATAGTTAGCTGCAAAACTTACAGCTTCCTCTAGCGACCATAAAGATTCCCGACTTAAAAACTCGTAATCCTTTTTCTCAAAACGAACAACATTCCAGAATCTACTCAAGACAAATCTCCACCAAAAAAGTGACAACTAAACTGAATATCCTAACTGTTTCACAGCCTCCAACAACACTTGAGGACGATATCTTTTACCATATCTGCTCAACATGATTGAATAACTGTCTGAATGCCCAAATCATTTCAAACATCAAATCTGAAGCAACAACCCTTGTTTCACCATATCTCAAAATAAATACCGACAAGAGTGGACTTCTACATTTCCCAAAGATTACGGAATCGAACCAATACGCTGCTGATATATTTAAGTTTGAATATATAACGATGAATAACAGACTTGATTTACCTAGAAAAAACAGGCAGGATAACGGAACAAATTAAACACCGCGTTTTGCTACACGCTGGCGCAGTAAAAGGCTGCAAGCATCTGTTTTCACTAAAGCATGACAGATTCCGGCCTTCGGCACCAACAAGTCTTGAAAGGCGCCCTCTCTGTCAAAGAGAGGGCGCCTTTTTGCTTTTCAGCCCCATGCCATGCCGTCATCAAACCCGACGATGAGCATCGTCCAATCCATATATCGTTGTTTTAGAATACTTTTATTTGACTGGATCGCTCAGAAATTTTATCCTCAACAATATAAAACGAACTCTCTTTCTTGATTGCGGTTTACCTGGGTCACATGGTCGTTCAGAACGCCTGGCTCCAATACCGCGCGAGGCATCCTGTTAATTTTACGTTAATTTCGCTCGACAACGCTGAACAACAGAAAAATACGAAAGCATCAGCATTCGCATCTTTTTTCTGTCCCGGCTATTCACATCTTCACAAAGACGGAGGATCATGTGATGACAAAGACAAAATGGCTTATCTGCCTGCTGGCTGTATTGGTATGTACTCTGCCCCTGGTTGCACAGGCCGCCCAAGCATCAGATAAGGTAGAAACGAAACACTGCAAATACCGGCGGATTACTGCGGCACTCTCTCACGGAGAATTCGGTGATGAGGCGCTCTGGTGGCAGGATGGCAACAAAAAATTTAAAAAAAACTGCATGAATTGCCATCGACGTAAAAACGATGTCGGAGCAAGTTTCCTCCATGTGGAATCCAGAACACAAAGTGGCTGGGACAAGGTTTTTGTTGAGCGCTACCCACAGTGCGCTCAGGATGGCTCCTGGGATTCATTGACCGAAAAAGAACTGCGCGATATCAATGATTATCTGTGTCGCTATGCTTACGGCACTGCCGGGGTCTATGAATCGTTCTTCAGTTGATAATCTCTTATCCTCCTGGTCAGGGGGAACGACAATTTAAGGATCAACAACACCATTGATCCGATTCAGAAAAAACAGGACGGAGAGTCATTCAAGTGACTCTCCGTTTTGTGTTGGCACAAGCGATGTCAACCGGAGTCGGCTCGCCTTTAGAAACCATCATCCACGACAACCTTCCCCCCTTGGGCCATCCTGGCATCACTCCAAACGTCACGCGACCATTCATTAAAACTTTTCAGCCCGCCATCCATTTGCTACTATTCTTAAAACTTCATTCTATTTATTGCGTAATTAGCTGCGCAAAATGGCCAACGGGTCCTGAATATGAAGCATCTCTTCGTCCTGCTTATCCTGCTACTGATACTTTCCCCCCTAAGAGGCCATGCGAGCAGTCACATCCAGCTGGTTCCGGGGCAGGAAAAATTCTGCACGGCCGGTCATCTGGAGCATCTGACGGATGCGGACGGGTCGCTGACTCTGCACGATATTATCAATAATCCCCACCCCGGTTTTACCCTTCTGCCGGGTTTTCCCAACTGCGGCTATACCCATAATACCAGTTGGCTGCATTTCACGATCTCGCGGCAGGCGAATACGCCTCATAATTACTACCTGTGGGTTGGTCCACCCATGTTGGATGAAGTTTCCGTGTATGTTCAACAGACGGCACCTGCTAATGCAGTGACCTCTTACCGCAGCCTCTCTTTTGGTGACACCCGCGAACAGGACAGCAGACCAATCCACCATTCCCATTTTATTATTCCGCTTGATTTGCCTGATACGACAGCGCACCACATCTATATTCGTCTGAAAACTAAGAGCAGCCACAACCTCCAGGCGATGGTCCTTACCGACAGTGGCATATCGGAGCAAACCTCCAAACACATTCTGGTGCGGGGGGGATTTCTGGCCATTCTGTTTATCCTGACCATCATCAATCTGTTGCTCGCCTACCGAATTCAAGACAAGCGCCATCTGTATTTCGGCTTCTACCTTGCCGCCCTGTTTTGCCTTCACTTTGGCCTTGACGGGTTTTTATCGTTGCTCGCCCCCCATATGGTTCCCTGGCTGTCAGATGTTCTTGTCGGTATTGGCAATGGCATGAGCTTCGCGATGCTCAGTCTGTTTTGCAGCGAATTGTTCCAGACAAAAACCACATGCCGTTCCTGTCATCTCTTTTTACGCGCCATTTTAGTCATGGGCGTCATAACGATGATTTTCTCCACGTCCCAATGGTACGCACCGTTATCTCACATGTTGATGTCAGCGGGCTTGGTGTTCATGATTGTGATGATGTCAATGGCGATTCGTCAGGAGCGCCTGGGTGTAACGGCGGGTCGACTGTTTCTATTCTCTTTTGCCGCTCTGACGTTTGGTGGTTCAATTACATTTCTCCATTTTCTTGGCTTGCTGCCAACCTCCTGTCTAACCGTCTATGCCTTTCAAGTCGGCAGTCTGTGTCACATCGTTTTGATGACGTTGGCCCTGTCCGAACGCTTCATCAAAACAGAGGAACTGACGTTAATGGCTGCAAAAATGGCTGAGGACAGTGCCTCAAAGCTTGCCCAGGAGATGACGTTTGAACTGGAGAGAAAGAGTCTGTTACTTAAAGAAGCCCTGGATTCAGAACAACAGGTGCGGATTGATCAATCTAAATTTATTGATATGGTGTCCCACGAATATCGCACCCCGCTGGCGATTCTGCAAACCAACCTCGATATCATTGACACCTGCATCGAACAACACCGTCCGGTCGAGGAAAGACATCTCAACAAAATGTATCATGCGGTCCAACGCCTGGCCGAGGTGTTTTACCAAAGTTGTTCAGCCAGTTTCTCCGATCACCAGACCATCGACTTTTCTCCTCAAGATCTCAAGGCCATGGACTATCTGGCGTCACTTGAACAAACAGTCACCCATTTGTGGGATGCCACCAAGTTCAGCATTGAGATTGAGGTCGATCCGGCTGAAATCATCCGATGTGATCGCAAATTACTGAACACGGCGCTGTTCAACCTTGTTGATAATGCGCTTAAATACCGCTGTCCGAAAACACTCATCACCATTCTCGGTTATCAACAAAACGCCACACTACACATTGACGTTATCAATCAGATTGATCCGGCGGTCGAATTTTCCCCAGATGAACTGCTGGGTAAGAATCAACGCGGCGTCAACACCACCGGGATCGAAGGACAGGGGATGGGGCTTTATCTCGTCAACCAGATCATGGAACAACATGGTGGCGATATTGTTGTTGAAAAAATTTCTGGTAATTTATTTCTTGCCCGGCTGCGCTTGCCCCTGATTCCTGCTGGAGACTCACGTTATGAATAACCGTGTCCTTATCATCGAAGACGATCAGGCGTTGCGTGAAAGTCTGACAGACTTTTTGACTCTGAATGGTCACAATGTCACTGCTGTCGGGACAGGAAAAGACTATTTGGAAGTCCTCTCTCACACCCCTTTTGCTGTGGCCATTATCGATATCGGCCTGCCTGACTGCTCCGGCTTTGACCTGGCCGAGGAAACGCGCAAGCGCTTTGCAACAAAGATTATCCTCTTAACCGCGTTGAGCTCTATTGACGACCGGGTACGTGGCTACCAATCCGGCGGTCACCTCTATCTGACGAAACCGGTTGATAACCGGGAGCTCTCTGCCGCAATTTTCAGCCTCAGCCGCCCCGCTGATGACAAGACCCCAGCATCCCCTTCAGAACAGGCCGACACCACCTGGATACTCGATCTTAAGGAATGGCAACTCATTGCGCCGGGAAAAATCAACGTGTCCCTTACCAACAAGGAGATGCAGTTCTTACGCAGTGCCGTCAACGAAGATCAAAAAACCATAGAGCGTAACGAAATCATCCAGGCGCTCTACCCCAGAGTTGATGCGTATACCAGCCGGGCTTTGGACGTTATGATCCGCCGCCTGCGCCGAAAGGTTTTGCAGAAATCAGGCCGTGAGCTGCCCCTGAAAACCCTTTACTCCGAAGGATTCCAGTTTACCGAGCCACTGTGTGTCAAAAACTAATCCTCTGATTTTCCGTTAGAAATTCACACCTCACTCCCCATGACCCCGCAAAAGTCTATTTACAGTCACAATTAGACGATGTTTACCATTTTCGTTCTCTAATGTTTCAATGTGTAACATGCCTTTCCCTCTATCCTGGGGTATTTTTACAAGGATAAAGTTTCTTCCAATTAACTAGGAGGCGTACCATGAGAGAGAGGCAACATTGGAGATGGGGAACACTTTCCTCATTGCCAGCAACGGTTTTAATTTTTCTGCTGGCGGTATCAACAGTATGGGCGGAGGACATCACCGTCACCACTGATGAAGGACAGCAAACCCTGGCAGTCGGCGACACCTTGACGGTCTCGGGATCGGTCACGACAACGGATACAGATTCTGTCTATGTATCCCTGCCCCCAGCCAGAATCTATACCCCATATCAGTACGATGCCGACTATTGGTACAGTCTTGATTCTCCGTACAATGAGTCTGGATTTATTGATAACAGTGCCATCATCGGTGAGGACAGTACGTTCTCAATTATCGAGCCCTATTATGGTACGACTGTTGTGATGCCCACCAATAATGTGACAACAGGCAGTATCACGATTAACAGCGGTGCAACGGTTTCGGCGACAACCTCAACCGACTCCGTTACTGCCCTGATGGATCAGTTTAATTACACGACCGATGTGTACACCAACGGTATCAAAGGGGAAACCGGCAATCTGACCATCACCAACAATGGCACGCTGGCCGTCAGCAGCAACATCACCACGGACGACCGCCCCTATACCTACCCATACGGCAGCACCTATGATCTGACCATTGCCAACGATATCCACTCTATAGGTATTCAACTGGACAGCGTCATTGCCGATTCCGGTGTTGAAGGAGAAGGAACAACGATCATCAACAACGGCCTGATGGATATCGAAGCCATCGTCGTGGATGGTTCAATCAGCAACCAAACAAACAATGCCAAGGCAGAGGCCATCCAGATTATGGGGGCTTCAGAGACCACGGTTTCCGGCATCGACATTCAGAATAATGGCACCATGGATCTTTATGCCTCGGGTGAAAACGCTCACGCCTGGGCCATCCAGACGGGTGGCGGAAATGACGGCGAATTCAGCAATCTGAGCATCAGCAACAGCGGCACCGTTGAGGCCATTGCTGAAGGCAGCGAAAATTCAAATACCCGTTGGATCCAGACTGGTGGTTATATCGATGGTCTGGAAATCAGCAACACTGGAGACGTTACAATCTCTTCTACCACCACGCCAGCAGACGAAACATCGACTCCGGACGGGGCAAATGCCATGGGGATCAAGCTGGGTGAGGAAATTATCGGCCTGACGATCACCAATGCCGCAGATGCGACCCTGACCGTTTCGGCGACAGGGACGAATAGCGACTCGACTTCCGCTCAGGGCATTCACTTGGGTGAACTGATTGAGGACATGTCCATCACCAATAACGGCACAATTGCTGTCTCATCCCTGAGTCAGGCAACTGAAGGATCTGACGTCGGAGAGACAACAGCTTGGGGCATTGCCATTGGGGAAGAGTCGACAGGCACGCTAGACAACGCGGGGACCATCACGGTCTCAGCAGTAAATGAAGCTGATAGCAGCTATGCAACAAGCAGCCGAGGCATCAAAGTTGCTCAAGACAGTAGTATCACCATCAATAACACCGGCACAATTGAAGCCACATCCAGCACAGCAAGTGATGATGAGGCCATGGCCCGTGCCATTCACCTTGGCCAACTTTATTACTCAGAGAACCCTGGCTCCACCATTATCAATGCCGAGGGTGCAACCCTGAGCGCAACAGCAACATCTGACAATGTTGATGCCGAGTCAGTGGGAGCCTATGGTATCCAGGCCGGCGATGATGCATTGTATTCACTGAAAAACTACGGCACCATTGAAGCCACAACTACTGGCTATTATTCTAACAAATCGATGGGCATCAAAGTTGAGGGTTCTACAACCATCGACAACTACGGCGTCATTACCGCTGATCTGACTTCCGATACCTATGACGGCATCGAGAGCAGCATGGCTGCCGGTGTCGTTGTCGCAGATAGCGACAGCGATGCTGTTCGCACCGTTACCAACTACGAAGGTGCGTCCATCGATGTTACCGCCAACTACGGCACCACCGAGCAGATCGGTTATCTCTACGGCAACTCAGGTGCCTTTGGTGTTCGTGTCAATTACGATGGCATTCGTACCGTCGCCAACGCTGGCGACATCACGACAACAACAAATATTGATTCTTACGATGGCCTTGAAGACAACCTGGGTTCATTCGGTATTTTTGTTGGTGAAGTTTATGATGCGGCCCAATCTGCAGCCGTAACCAACGAAGCAACAGGGACAATCAGCGCAACAGCCACCATCGCAGCTGAAGGATCTATTGAGAGCAGCGTTGGTGCCTTTGGTATCAAAACCGGCAGCAACTACGCCTACTCCGGTGACGGAAACTATACTCTGACGGTAGACAACGCCGGTGCCATTGAAGCCGTGGCTACGTTGACTGTCGATGACACAGATGGCAACAACGGTGCTTTCGGTATCCGTACCGGCACCGCCAAGATCACCAACACAGGCAGTATCTCCGCCACCGCAACCATCAACGGCCTTGACGACGACAGCTACGATGGTGCCTTCGGTATCCGCACCGGTGAAGGTGAAGCGACCGTTATCAGCTCTGGCGATATTGTTGCCACGTTGACAGACAACGATGCCACAACCGCGCAAATGGCGGCAGGTATCATGACCGGATACGAGGACAATCAAATCCACATTAGTGGTAATGTCAGCGCCACAGCAACCGGTGGTGATGCTTACTCCGTCGTTATGGGTTGTGAAGATTCGTACTCTGGCGAAAGCAATGCTCTGATGATTCTGGATGGCGCCAGCCTGACCGGCGATGTACTCAACGCATCCTCTGGCGGGACAGCCAATGTCATCTTCGGTCTCACTGCCGACAGCCAGGGAATGGCTGACTTCGGTAGCTATGGCGATGTATTCACATTTGGTAACGCTCTGTTTGCCGCTGTTGATCCCAGCACGGTCATGAATGAGTTGAGTGTCGATTCCGACTTTGACTTCACCTACAGCGGTGATTTCGTTGGTACAACCGATGGCTGGAACGCCCTGCTGATGGGCGGCACCACCAGCCTGAACAACAGTGATGACAGCATGATCGAAGAACTGGCCATTGCTCCACTGGCAACTTTAGGCGGCAATGCTTTTGTGGACAACCTGCTCGCTTTCGGCACCATTGCTCCGGGTAATTCCATCGGTACTGTAACGGTTTCAGGCGACATGACTCAAGAGGCGGGGTCAACCTATGCCGTTGAGTTGGCTGAAGGGATGGCTTCTGACCTGATTACCGTTGCCGGAACAGCAACGATTGATGCAGAGGCAACCGTCGCTGTCACCGAGTTGGGTTACATCTCTGATGGCGACATCTTCACCATCCTCGAAGCTGGGACGCTGAGCGGAACCTATGGTTCTCTGACTGAAAGCTCTCTGTTTGTCGACTACGAACTGGATTACGCAACGGCCAACACCGTTCAACTGGTGGCCAGCCGGACCTCCTATGAGGATGCTGGTTTAACCGGAAACACTCTCGATGTCGTCACGGCGCTTGAAGAAGCTGCTCTGGCAGGTGACGAGGCCGCCAGTGCCTTTATTGCCAGTGCAGAAAGTCTGGACAGCATCGAGGCCATGGAAGCCGTTCTGGAAAATATCATTCCCGATATGCATTCCAGCCTGCTGGATGTCACCCTGTCCGGCACCACCCAGTTCCAGACTCTCCTGGCTGGTCGTATGGGAACACTGCACATCACTGACACCTTCAACAGCGAATCCGGCCCGGCTCTGGCCCGTATGACTTCGGTTGCCGGCGAAGATGCCCGCTACAGTGGCTGGGCGCGTGTGATGGGTATGAGTGGCGATCAGGACAAAGATGGCGACTACGATGGCTACGAATTCGACAGCCACGGTCTGGCCATCGGTTTTGATACCAAAGTCATGGACGGACTGGCCGTTGGTGCCAGCTTCGGTTTCAGCAGCAGTGATGTTGATTTCGACCATCAGGCACAAACCACCGATGTCGATAGCTACTACGGCAGCATCTATGCCACTTACTCGGCTGACAAGTTCTATGTCGATGGTGCCATCACCTATGCAGACAACGACTACGACTCAAAGCGTGCGCTGTCTTTGGGCAGCGGCTATGCAACCAGCTCTGCCGATGGTCAGGAGTATGGTGTTTACATCGGTGGTGGCTGCTTTGTCATCAACACCGATTCCATGTACCTGGTCCCCACAGCTTCTGTTTCCTGGGGTAAAGCTGAAATCGACAGTTTCACTGAGCACGGTGAGCTGGATCTGTACGTTGATGATTACGACACAGATTCCATCATAACAACTCTGGGCATGCGCCTCGGTGCCAAACTGGACAACATTGAGCCTGAGCTGCGTCTGGCCTGGGCCCATGAGTTTGGTGACACCGACCGTGATGTAACAGTAAGCCTGGGTGGCCCGACGACTTACACCCTCAACGGTGTTGAGCCGGAACGTGATTCTGCTCTGGTTGGTGTTGGCGTCAACACCTTCCTCAACGAGCAGGTGACTTTCTCACTTGATTATGATGCAGAAATCCGCGACGATTTCTTTGCTCACGCTCTGAGCGGAGAATTGCGCTACAGCTTCTAAGTTGCCTCATCATTCAAATTATGCAATGGGGGCTGCAGCAGACGCTGCAGCCCTTTTTTTATGGATGGCACTGATGTCTGTTCGAATCCGACATGCAATGATAACTGCGATGGTGAGTCTGCTGTTTCTCAGTGGCTGTGCGACACCACCACACGTCGGCAATGGCTTTGCCAACCTGCCGCCACTCTGCCCGCTGCCAGCCGCACCGGCCAACCGTTACACGGCGGCAATGACGCCTTATCATGTCACCACAGACACCACGGAACAGATAGCCACGCAGACGGGTAACTTCATGGCGCTGGCCGTGTCCGGCTATCGTCGGGTAACCGGCCTTGAAGTCACCACCTCGGCACCACTAAACATCATCATTTATCGCTCAGAGCGGGAATTTCACAGCCAACTGCGCCGTCATGGTCTGCCGTCACGAGCCACCGGCTTTTACTCTCCCCGCCCGCCTGCGGCCATTCATGTGTTATGGAAAGATCGGTATGGAACCCATCCCTATGTCACGCTGATTCACGAAGGGGTTCACCAATTATCGGACGTCACAACACCGCCCTCCAGCACAACGGCAAAAAACTGGCCCACCCTGTTCCCGCTGTGGCTGAACGAGGGTTTGGCCGTCTTTATGGAGGGAGCCATCGCCTCTGAAACAGCATTGCACCCGGGTCAGATTCAGCAGGACCGGTTACGCCATCTGCAGACCATCCTCGCAGAGCAAAAAGTCAACCTCGCCAAACTGCTGGGACACCCCTATGACAAACGCTTTACCAATCAGGATTATTCTGTGGCCTGGGGCTTGTGCTTTGCGTTGTATCACGGTTTACAGTGTGACGGTTCCTGGAGCGGCACCAATCAACTGCCACGACTGATCGCGCAACTGCAACAGACTGCACGAGACACCCCTACCGACTCCTCCTGGCAAGAGAAAATGGCCCAACAGTCGTTGCAGTGGTTTTCAACCCAGCTGGCACAACAGGGCGGGTTTGACATCTGGCAACAACAATGGCAGGCAGCCATGCTGCACCTTAACCCCGAGGATCCTTTCGGCGGTTTAGAGAAATAGAAACAACAAAGCCCCTGCAGGTTCAGAGGCTTTGTGGCTTAAAATTGTTCATTGCTCCGGGCTATTTTCTACACACCCCGATCAGGGCATCAACCATCTTCTCCGGATCAATCACCACCAGCAACTCTTTGTTGTCGGCATTTGGCTGGGGCTTGATCATACACTCGACATATTGCCCCGACGCATCGAGGACATTCTTCTTTTTATCCACCCGATCCATACACACCTCAGGGATTTCACCTAAGGCATCAACCACCAGACCGACGCAGTCATTGCCGGTTTCCATGACCACAATGGGTGAAGCGGCATCATAGGGTTCCTGACTCAATTTCAGTTCGGTGCGCACATCAATCACATTGATGATATGACCGTCATAAAGAATTTTTCCGATCACAAACGGATGAGCACCCGGAATCGTCGTTATCCCATCGGTGTTAATTGCCTCTTTGACCTTGAGCGCATTGATCCCCAGCCATTTATCACCAATATAAAAGGTCGCCAGTTCAATGCAATCGGGGCCGCCATCACGCGTCGTTGCGGCAACACCCATCTCACGCCGACGATGAATACGCTTGTCCCGTTCGGCAACCTCAGCCAGCGGAACGAAGACCATGGCGATCACATCATTCTGATAACCGTCATTGCGCTTATATTCACGATACCCCGAACTGGTCCGCGCACCCACAGCGTAATAATAACCCTGAAAGGAGATGATACGTGACGTTCCTTCGCCGTTGGGTAAGGCAAAAAAAGCCTGATCCATATCAAGGATATCGCCACTGGCAAATCGCTCATCTGTGCTACTAAGAACGGTACGCTTGCGATCAGCGAACAAACCGAAACACCCCTCAAGCACATCCCCTTTTTCATTACGCGGCAGCGAATCCAACAACATTTCACAGAATTGTGGTGCGCTGTCAAAAACGATGCCGATGCCACCAACGCATTGCCCCGGCTGTTCAGGATCGGTAATGGCGGCGCCATAAATATAGGTATGGCGATTGTCGTACAGCGGTGTGGCGCTGAACGACGAAACACTGTAGCGCTGTGAATCTTTCAGCGAGAGGGTGTCGCGCACCCAATCCTCATTCAACACCGTGCCGACAATGCGTGCTTCGGCCGGGTTGGAGACCGCAAGGATACGACCATTGGCATCATAAACGAACAAGTTGCTGTACACGGTGTAAAGACCGTTGATATAAGCCAGAATGGCCGAGATGGTTTCGATATTCTCCGGTGTTTTTTCTGGTTGAGCCAAAATCGTGCGAAAAGCCGAAGTCAGTGCCCACCAACGACAATCGTTAGCGCGTTCATAGAGGTTACGGTCCATAATATCGACCGCCAGAGCAGCCTGAAACTGCACATCGTTTAAAATTCCGCTGACAACAGTCTCATGCAGATTGCCAATCGATTTTTCAAAGACCATTTTCGTCCGCGCCCCGGCATCCGAGATATTCCACAACAAGACCTTACTCTGGCCATCACTTTCGCGCACATTGCCGTTCCACACTGTCCGCTCCAGTTCGTGCTGAATATGATCGGCCTGAATGGGGATGGAGCGTAAATCCTCCGAAAACAGCCGCGGATCGTTCATCACCGCATCGAGAATTTCCGGCGCGACCCGCTGACGCAGATCCGATGAACTCTTCTTATCAAAAGCATGCTCCAGCTGAATCATCACATGCCCGTACCAGCCAAGACCGAAGTAGCCCTGATAGCCCTTTGTGGCGCAGGTGGTGGCCAGATATTCCCGGCCCGCAAACGGTGTCAGCCGAAAGTCGGCGGTGGGATCGATTTCCATTTTCGCCCCCAGCGGAATGTGATTGGTATCGCTGCTGGCAATCACTCGGCCACTTTTGTCCAACAGGCTGAGAACCGACCAGTCCCCTTCGTTGCTGAGATTTTTAAACACCCCTGCCATCTCATTCTCAAACCGGAAGCACAGGCAAAGAATTCCCAGCGGTCGCGAGTCGGCTTCGTTGGTTTCGGTAACCCGGTACCCATAAATTAGTCCCCTTTCCCGTGCCGGGATAAGATCTGTTGCCCGAAATGCCTCAACATACTCGGCATGCGTCGTCAACGCTTCCTGAAGCAACGGATCGCTGGAGTGCTCAACCGCATTGTCTTCATCAAGTTGCACCACCACATTGCCCTGCGGGTCCAGCAGAATGATATTAAAATAAACCGAATATTTGGCCACATACTCCTGAAAGCGTTCGATAATTCGAGCCTTACGATCGGCCTGATCAGCACGCAAATGGGCAACACCCGGTTGAGGTGAATCGCATTCCCCCTGTTGACGTATAATGGCAATCTGCTCTTCCACGTCCGTTAAACTGGTCAGGTAAGCACGGATATCGTCGTCTGTGGCCAAAAAACCAATATCGGCGGTGCGTTCGAACAGGTTGCGAATCACAATATCCACGGCGACCTGTGCTTTGCTGCCAATTTCCTGAACCGTTGTCTTGAGGGTTTCCAATCCCAATTGCCCCAACAACTCGGAGGTCAGGCGCTGAAACCCCAGCCGCGTATCCGTCATATCCATACCGGTTCCGCTCATCTGGCCCAGAATCGTCAACAAGTCCCATTGATTGCCAAGGTTACTCAATTCCTCGCGATAACCTTCCACTGTTGACATATGATTGATCAATCCTGTTAACAACTTCGGCACCTTGACATCCTTGTAATACACCTCGTCGGACATTGCTTATCTCCTTCGTTAAGATCCATATCGATCAGAACAATTCACCCCTGATTTAAACGGAAAAAGCCCCTGAGGATATTATCCCCAAGGGCTTCTCTGCCTCCGCGCAAACCACGCCATTGTCGTTGCGTCAGACTACAATTAATTAAACAACAACAGCTAATAAAGCAATTTATATGCCTTTTTCATGAAGTTGGCCACAATTACCAACAAATAAAGCAACACCCTAAAATCATTACGACAATTCAACGAAAAGACGAAAAAGAACAGACAACCGACAGGCGTGGAGAACGGTTTGAAGGAGGTTAAAACCCGCAAGTCATTCGTTAAATAACCCAGGTCTAACCATAACAGGACATCAGAACACGGAGCACCTGGTCTCCATCACAGATCACGCCTCGTCATTCTGAACATATTGGCGGATATCTACAGCATCGATCTGCTCTTCGGGAAGAAAACGCTGGGCGTAATCCAGATAAACACCACTGAGCAAAAACAGGTTAAACACATCACGATCGATGTGGTTTTCCTCCACCATACTGTGAAGGATTGCGATCGCAACACTGAGAGGTTTGGCTTTTTTATACGGACGATCCGCCGCCGTCAAGGCCTCGAAGATATCGGCCAAAACCATAACCCGTTCAGGGACAGACAGCTCCTCCCCTTTGAGACGACGTGGATAACCATTGCCGGCCATAGTTTCATGATGAGTGGAAGCATAGCGGGGAACATTGGACAGTTCTTTGGGAAACGGCAAAGCATAAAGCATACGAATGGTGCTGATAATGTGCTCATTGATCTTAAAGCGATCTTCAGCGGTCAACGTGCCGCGTTCAACCAGCAGATTATACACCTCACCCCGGTTGGCCCGATCCTCGGGGATCTCCATGCGAATTCCCAGATGGGCATCGTATTCGACCTGCTGATCACGTCGAATACGATGTTCCGGCTTGTCGGCAAGGAGAAACTCAGTACAAGGCAACGCTGCTTCCTCACTACCCAGCCGTCCCTCTTCGAGGGGCGACAGACCGAGACGATCACTGAAATGACGTGTCCATGTCACATCGGCCAGTTGCAGCAGACGCTGTTTTTTATCTTCATCAAGAAACTCCCCCCCCACATTCATACTGGCGACAAAAGCAAAATCATCCAGCAACTGGCGCTGTTTCTCGGTGAGTTCCCGCTGCAGACGATTTTGCTCATCGGGCATAAGTGAACGTTGCTGCCAATAAGCAATTTCGGCATCACGCCACAGCACCTCAAAACGGGTGCGAATTTCATGAATCCGGTTGTAGATCAGTTCCAGCTTGCTGCCTTTATCGACAATGTGTTCCGGGGTGGTGATCTTGCCACAGTCATGCAACCAAGCGCCCACCCGAAACTCACGCCACTGCTCTTCGCTGCTAAAAGCAAAGGATTTAAACGGCGGCAACGTACTGTTTTCAGCCTCTTTGACCAGCATGAATGCCAACTCCGGCACTCGCCGGCAGTGCCCACCGGTATAGGGCGATTTTTCATCGATCGCCTGGGCAATCAGCTGGATAAATGCATCCATCAACGCTTTTTGATTCGCTTCGTGCTCCCGAATCGATGCCGCCATGATGTTCATGGACACGCCAAGATCGTGAACCTCCTTAATATGGCTGTCGGGAATCCTCAACTGATCATAGTGGCGCAAGCGGATCTTTTCACTCTCATGGGCCAGAGCGTTAATGGGGGCAACAATGGGAGAGGCAAAAATCCACGGCGTCGGTAATAAAATCAGCAAAAGACCGGCAGTGAACAAAACGGACCAGGTGACCTTCTCCAGTGCGGGCTTTAACACGGCATTAACCGGCATGACGATGGCAAGGAATTCCTGCCAGTCCGGTTGCTGATCAAAGGGGGTCACGTAGACAAAACAGTCTTCACCGTCGATGACACGCCGATTCAATCGGCGTTGGAGCTCTGGGGCGTCGGCCAGCTGCAAAAGCTCGGGATAGGGAACAATTCCGAGGGTGTCCTGCAGTGCATCATCAAACCATTTCGCAGCCAACGCCGCCTTCTGTTTGTCAGTTACCGCGGCGATCGCTCTATTGAAGATCGGCACAAGCTCGGCATGACGCGGGGAAACAACAACATGGAGTTGTTGCGGGAAATCAACCGGATCAAATTGAATGGCATCGTGATACTGCAACGCGGTAAAAAAATACTGCTGCGCGGTATGATGGAGAATCTCGCCGATATCCAGACCGGCATCTGCCTGCCCCTGTTTCACCGCCTGGAGAACAGCGCGGGTGGAATCCACCTCAATAACCGTAATCAGCGGGAAATTCTGCCGGATCACCTTGATGATGGACCACCCCCGGGGGATGGCCAGAGTCTTGCCATTCATTTGCCGGATATGGGTCACTCGTGCTTCGCCGGGCCGGGTCACCAGGGAATAGGGCAAAGTCAGAAAAGGCGCCGTAAACAAACCCAGTTCTTGGGTTTCCGGGGTTAAAAATGTTGACTGCAACAGATCTATCTCACCGTTACGGAAACGCTCCAGCAACTCAAGCCAGGTGAAACCGTTGGCATACTCAAACTGCAATCCGGTCTGCTGGGAAATCAACGTCAGATAATCGATACTGTAGCCATTCGGCTGACCTGAAACAGCAAAATCGATCGGCGGCCAATCGGTTTCATTGGACACTTTCAGCGTGCCCGCAGCAGCGATCGCGGCCTGTTCTTGTTCACTGAGAGTTAACGGCTCTGCTGGCGGCAATTTCCTGCGTCGCTGCGCGGCAAGATCCGAAGCGACCACCTCACCGTTTTTCCGGTACAGATAGATATCGCCCTCACCATGGACGCGCTGTGAAGAGAGATAATGGGACAGCGAACTCAACGCAATATCCACAGCAATGACCGCCCCACCGCCTTTGAGCCGAATAGAATAGGTCTGGCCGGGTTCCTGAAGAATCTGAAACAGATAAGGCGCAGTTTTGTTGACGACGCCCTCCTCGGCCTGAACATACCAGGGGCGGCTGGTGGCATAGTAATCGCTCGGCACACGATGCTGGGTACGCAAGGTGAAATCACGGTCATAATAAGCGGTCGTCTTGATCTGATCGACAACAGTCACGAGGACCCAGCGGTCCTGAGGCAGCGCTCTGAGCCGCTGGCGTACAGCGCGACCGCTGTTGAGATTGATCAGTTCGAAAAAGCTGTTGTCATCAAATCCGATGTAGATGGCATAAAACATCCCATTGGCATTCATGAACTCGGCAAACAGGTCGCGCACCTGATCATTGTTGCCACGCCCAGAGATCAGTCCCGGATAACTGGCCAGAAGGCGGGTCGCCTGAATCGCCTGTTGATCAACACCATTAAGAAACTCACCCGTGCTCGCCGCCAGACCGTCAAAGCGGCTGATTGCCGTGGAGGTTGCCATACTGCGACTGAAATAATATTGCAGGCCAACGGCCAAAGCCGCAGTCAAGACCGTTGCCAGCACAAAAATCGTGACAACCGTCAGCCGAATGGTTGGCCGGAATCGTTTGCCTCCTGATCTCTTTTTCGCCATACAACATCCTTCAACGACAGAACAACACATAAAGACGTCTAATAATCACCCTACCACCCTCACAAGACTACACTTTTTTAATAAATATCCAATCACAAAAAAAGGGAACCAACACAAGGTCGGTTCCCTTTTTTAAGATCCCATAGCCCTACAGAGCCGGGTTTATGCGGTAATTGGGCCATTAAGCCCGTTAGGCGATCATCATTCGCACAGCCAGACTTCGACCCGGCGGTTCTTTTTACGTCCGGCAGCCGTCGCATTATCCGCAACGGGCATGGCTTCCCCAACCCCCATCACCACCGTGGCATTGAGTCCACGACTCTGCAACACCGACGCGACCTGTTGGGCTCGGGCCTGGGACAGCGCCAGATTGACGGCTGCTCCCCCGACATTGTCGGCAAAGCCGAACAATCGCAGAGCACGATAGGCATTATTACCCTGGTGCATAAACGATACAAGTCGGTCCAGATCGCGTAATGCCCGGTTATCGAGTTCAGTGCTGCCGGTTTTAAACCGGTAGGTGACCGATAACCTTTTCGCTCCCTGGGTCGCATCGCGGTAACCTGCCGGAGCCTGGGGAGGCAGACTGACAGTTTTTTCATCAATGGTCAGCTTGATAAATCCCACCTCATCGACCACCTGCTGACCGAGATCACTCAGGGCAAATTCAATAAAATCACGCGTATAATCATTGTCCGGCAATACTGGAGAATAGAGGTAGAGCCGCCGCGCCAAGGGATAATCCTCTGTCGCGACGGTAAACGAGGTTGGATAAACCCCGGCTGCTCCCTGCTCGGAAACGGCCACCGCTTTAGCCGGCTTAATGTAAGGCAGACCAATAAACCCGATGGCATGCTGATTTTTTGTCACAGAGTCGGTCAGAATCCGACTGTCTTCGATCCGGGTGGCCTGCGCTTTCAGGGCCAGTTCACGTGGTTTGAGGATCATATTCTTGAAGGTATCCCAGGTTCCCGAGTTCTCGTCACGGGCATAAACCTCTACAGCTCCGGTCAGACCGCTTGCAGGAATCTGACTCCAATCACTGATCTCACCGGAAAACAGCCCGGCCAGCTGAGCCATAGTCAACTCGGTGACCTGATTGGCCGGATGAACAATAACGGCTATACCGTCCATGGCCAAAACATGTTCTGCGGCAGTTTGTCGCATATCACCAAAACGTTCCAGAGCCACAACTTCTTTGTCTTTGATCCGCCGTGAAGCCATGCCGATGTCGCAAAGCTCGCTGTCCAGCCCTTTAAAAGACGTACTAGAGCCATGGGCCTGAATCTCCACCCGCAACAAATCCATGCCATCGACGAGACCGAGGACATCTTGTTCATCATGCTCATCTGCCGATTTCAGCCAGATACGATCCGCACCCAGCTTACGCAGATATTTCTTAGCCAGTTCCGGTGCCAACCGCGCCCCAATGGTATTGGAACCATGCAAACGCAAAATAGTTCGCGGCACCAACGACGACACCGCATCACTCCCCTCAGCTGCACCCACGTTAGGCGTGGCCAACGCAACGGAAGTCGTCTGCGCTGATGGCAGATTCCACCAATAACCAACCGCGATACCGACCAGCAAAATCGTCATTACCGCTGCTAACAGGGGCCAACGCCCTTTCTTCTCTGGATGTTGCGATGCCGGGATACATTCAGCACTATCCTGCTGATCGGCTTCTTTGCGCTGGCGGCTGAGGGCGCCTGTCATCAGAACATCAAACGACTCTTTTTCCTGCAAAACAGCCTGTTTGACCACTTCCGGTTTGATATCCGCTTCACACAGCAGCAGCACTTCCCCTTTGGAAAAATAGTAGATGAGCACCCGGTGGTCTGCGTAACGGAAATCCCCCACTTCCACCTTGCCCAACGAAGCCACAACCCCGCTGCGGCTCTGATTCATCAACTTGCCAAGGCGAACCATATCCTTTTGGGTAAAATTATGGGGCAGATCGTGGGCCAGCACCTCTCCTTCGCGACTGCACAGCACCGCGCCACTGACCGAAGGAGTTTCCAAAAGACGCCGGGCAATTGCCTCACCACCGTCGTTTCGGTTCGATTTATTGGTCGGTTGTTTTTCTATCGCCATCGTATTTAGTGATCCATCAAGGTTTTACGCACAGCAGCTTCAACCCCCTGCGGTTTTTTCTGGCTGCTGATGCTTACCAGCAGCGCCTTGAGGTTTGAAATCAGCAGCAACATATGACCGCCACGACCGCTGAACAAGCCGCTACGCAACTCGCCAAGCCCCAACAATTTTCCCAATTCACTGCCATTTTGACGCATCAGATCGCCCTGAGCGGACAGGCGTAAGGCGGCATTGCTGTCATCTTCATGGGGTTGCCCGTTTTCATCAAACAACACAGCATATTCAACCCCCTGAATTGGCAACAGTTTTTTAACCAGGCGGTTCATTTTGCGTTCAGCCGGGGCATCATTAAACAGAACCTCGCGCTGTTTATCGGTCAACTCATCCAGCCAGCGATGGGCCTCAAGCAACAGATGGCTCATCGACATATCGATGGTTTGCCGCGACGGCGCCATCCCGGCCTGACAAGAGAACTGCCCCTGGCCACGCCCGAGCATGATATACACCGCCTTAAGCCCCCGCCAGCGCCCGTAATCGGCATGGACAACCTCGCCCTGCTTAAAATAGATGGCACCTTTGTGCTGGCCCTGCTGAATGGAAAGCGCCCCGGAAAAACTATTCTGATTCTGCATTTGCAGCAGATCCGCTAAAGCAACCGTTGGCAGTTCTCCGGTAAATCCCAATTGTTCGGCCGTATTTCCAGTCATAAGCACCTCCCTCATTCAGCAATGCGCATCAAATTGAGCCAAAAACTATTTTCGGGCTCACAATCGCCACGGTTATGCGCCCAGTTTGTTAGGAGAAAATAAAAAGTCGAAAAATCAAAAAACATTCGCCTTGCAGAGTGGCCATGAAATCAACTTGGCCGTTACTGATGAAAAATGATAATGTGACGCTCAACGCGCCAATCTTTCGGAGAGCTTCTGTGAAAATCCTCCATATTCTCAGCCAGATTCCCTCAGCGACGGGCAGTGGAATTTATCTGCAAGCCACGATGCAGCATGCTCACCAGCGGGGGCACAGCAATTACCTTCTGGCCGGAGTCCCCGCGGATTTTCACTACGACGACCACTGCAGCCATCTGCCGTGCGACACCCCCGAGTTGATTCGCTTCGGCCATGACGTCAACCTCGAAATTGTCGGCATGAGTGATGTCATGCCCTATCCGAGCACCCGTTTTTGTGACCTCAGCGCCGAGGACCTCGGCTGTTATGAAGCCTGTTTCGACGAACGCCTGCAACAGGCCGTCAAACGCTGGCAACCTGACATCATTCACTCCCATCATCTGTGGCTGCTCACGTCCCTCGCCCGGCAACGCTTTCCCGATGTGCCCATGGTCGCCAGTTGTCACGGCTCCGACTTGCGTCAATTTCACAGTTGCTGCCACTTGCAACAACAGGTCTTGCGCGGCTGTCAACAGGTTGATGCCGTCTGTGCGTTAAACCAGGGGCAACGGCAACAGATCACGGAGGATTATCAGATCCCCGCAGAGAAGATCCACGTCGTTGGGGCGGGATTCAATGACAGCCTGTTCCATCCTCCCCCACCTGTTCTGAAAGATGGCAATACCATCCATATCGTTTATGTCGGCAAACTCAGTCGGGCGAAAGGGGTGCCCTGGTTACTCAAGGCGCTGCAACAGGTTGCGGGAGAAGATTGGCATTTTCATCTGGTGGGAGACAGCAGCGGGGAAGAAAAAGAGGAGATCGTTCGTCTGGCTCAAACACTGGGAGGAAAGATCACACGCCATGGCAGCCTGCGACCGGAAGATCTGGCGGAACAACTCAAAGCCAGCCATCTGTTCATTCTCCCCTCCTTCTTCGAGGGGGTTCCGCTCGTGGTTCTTGAAGCACTGGCTTGCGGCTGTCGGGCCATCACCACCAACCTGCCCGGTATTCGCGAAGTGTTTGACCGGCTAAACTGTGATTGGCTGCAACGCATTGAATTGCCGCGCATGGCAAGCATTGACAGCCCGCACCCGGATGGCGAACAACAATTCATCGCTCAGCTGGCCGAAAAGATCACCCTGCAACTCGCCGCTATTCGTAGCGACCGCACGGCACAACCACCATTAACCGTTCAGGAAGTCCTGCATCATTACGACTGGAACAGTACGTTCTGCCGCATTGAGCAGGTTTATGACAAGGTTTTGTCGGGGAAGCAAACGGCGACAGCCGCCATATCATCGTGAGGCTTAAAGCGGGGAAACTGACGGCAATGGGGATCAGCTTTTTCCTGTTGGCGCACCCAGCGACCAACTCCGGCCAACCCCTCTTGCAGATAACGTTCGGCTATCGCGTCAAAGTCGGGATTTTCACCCGCCTTTGATGGTGGGAACAGGCCATCACTGAATGCCAGAACATGGCTGAAGTCATCATGGCAAACACGACCATGCTGAAGAAATGATTCCACCTGCTCATCACCACACAGCACACCATAGTCCTCATTCATCCGCTGACGCACCCGCTCTATCTGCGGACGCAACCGCCGTAGCGCATCATGATGAGTTTCCCCAGGCTCCTGCTGCCACTGCTGCAATGTCTCTGCATCGTGATTATGATACGGGGTCAGCAGATGAGGTTGGCCATCCCGATCGATGGCCATGATCAGGCAATCGCCGGTCTGCACCCATTCAAGATCATTACCGGACATCCGGAATACGGCGGCACTGGTACTCCATCGCTGCAACTTGTCCTCCACATCAACACCATGTCGCTCCATCATTATCCGCAGACGCTGATTGGAACGACGTGCCAGACTGAGCAGGTCATCATCATTGCGGGCAAACTCCTGAGCCGCCACCTGCGCGGCCCACCAGGCGCCGCTTTTTTCGTCATAGAGATTTTTGACCAGGCTGGAGGCACCATCGAACACCCCAAACAGGTTGTTCTCAATCAAGACCCGATCCTCGTTAAACTGACCGGATCCCTGATGCCATAATGTGTCGATGTGTAGATTCACGATGAAACGCCATCCGTAAATAGGAAAAACAGATGCCGCCATAGTACATAGGCACTAGAAATTTGTCACATTGATAATTCCGATAAAAGAAAGGTATGTATTCAGAAATATCTATAGTTGTGATTTTATCTGAAATGATTTTCTATTCAGACAGTAATATGTGCCACTTAGGACGCTGCCATGTTTTTCTGAACTCGTCGCAATCGGCCGTTATTGCCGCATGTCGATACTCATTGCCGTCAAGAAAAGTGACCAGATCAAATTGTTGCTCATTGCTATCATAAGCCGAGTCAAATTGCTCGACAAAGGCATTGGCTGGCGTAATGAGGTGGCCCATGTGCTTGAGTAATGGCAGTGTCAATCCCGCTTTATCTTCACCATTGAGATAAGATTTCACCACCAGTTCCGTACATACCAATGCCTCGTCACTCATAAAGTCAAAGGCGTAATCATACGGGCGGCCCTGATAGGACATGGCTCGGACAACCGCCGCCACCCGATCGCGAGGCTTTAACCGCGGCCTTAATACGGCAATAGAATCACATGACGCCGAGTGCTCGAGAGAAGTTAACGAAACACCGGGAGAGATCGCTTCAATCACCGAGGGAAGGTTGCCGTCTTCATAGGGTTGCTGCAGACGAGCATAAGCGTCTGGATAGCGCAGGGCAAGCAGCCCATCCAACGACGTCACGCCCTGTTTTCTCAGCCAGTCGGCGACATCCGATTGCCGAGAAAACGCATCCCGTTGTTCACGGCTGCCTATATACAATGCGGCATGGGTCCAGAAACCT
>PKUE01000022.1 GCA_002869685.1 Desulfuromonas sp. | reverse complement strand
GTCATATCGGTGTCGCGGGTGCCGAATGATTCTTCAGCCAAAATTTCAATGCCGTATTCAGGGGCGAGTTTCTTGATCCAACGAGCACCGTCTTTGCCGAAACCATCGGCGGCAGACAGCAGGGCGATCTTGGTCAGCCCCTTGGCGCGCAGATAATCAAACAACCGTTTGACGGCAATGCTGGAGCGTTGCGGTGATTTAAACACCCAATCAAACGGACCGAACTTGCCACCCATGATCACCGGATCACCACCGACGGTCATGAAAATCGGCGTTTTGCCCTTTCCGGCCATGGCCTTAACGGTCATGCCGGTATCGGTCATGGTCGGCCCGATAATGGCGACCACATTATCCTTGTAAATGAACTTCTTGGCCAGAGATGCCGCCTTGGCCGGATTGGCCTCGGTATCGCCGATCACCAGTTCCAGCTGTTTGCCATTGATGCCACCCTCACTGTTGATCTTGTCGACAACCATCTCGGCCACCAGTTTGGTGGGGGTGCCAATAAAGGCCGCGCGACCGGACAGGTCAAAGAATGCGCCGAGCTTGATGGTGTCTGCAGCAATAGCCGGGCTGGCCAGAAGCAGCAGGGTCAGAAGAAGTGCCAGTTTTTTCATTGTGTCCTCCCGAAAAAGTTGTCCGCCTCCCGTTAGCACCAGAACGCGGAAAATACCATTTCATGCGTATTTATCATGACTTATAAAATGCACATCGGTCTTTTTTCTCACAAATGGCTAAAGCTTGACAACCGGTTTCCTGTTGTTTGAGTTATTCCTCTGTGTTGGCGAATACCATGCCCTGACGATACGACTCAATCCGCTCAAGAAGAAAATCGCGAAACGCCTGATTGGCCTGCGACAGATAGCCATCCGACTTCCAGGCAATATGCAGATCCAGAGACAACGGCGGTTCAAATGACACCGCCGCCACCTGCGGCTCATCGGCCACGACCATGCGCAGCAAAGCCGAGACGCCAACACCCTCACGGATCAGTGAGCGCACCAGAGAGAACAGGTTGGTTTCGAACACCACATTGGGCGTCTGCGGCAGGTCGCGCTGCAACGAGTCGATCCATTCGCGCAAGTAAAAGCCCTGCTTGAACAGAATCAACGGTTCGCGCCATAGCTCTTCCAAACGCAGACTGTCGCGCCCGGCTAACGCATGGTCCTGCGGCACACAGGCGACGATCTCCTCGCGTAAAAAACAACGCGCCTCCAGACCGTCGGGAATGTTGCTGCCGGCAATGACACCGAGATCGACATCACCAGAGCGAATCAACTGCTGGATCTCTCCAGCTCCCTGGCCCATGACCGACAAATTCAGATTGGGATAGGCGACACGGAAATCACTGATGACACGGGGGAAATAGTAGGAACTCAACATCGGCGGAATCCCGATGCGCACCTCGCCGCGCACCAGTCCTTTAAGCTCGGTCATCTCCCTTTCGGCACTGGACAGATCATCGACAATGCGCCGGGCATGGCGCAGGAATACTTCGCCTTCCGCGGTCAGGGTAATCTGGCGACCCTGGCGGTTGAACAAGGTCAACTCCAGCGCCTCTTCCAGCTTTGCAATGGAGATACTCACCGCCGGCTGAGCCAAACGCAAGGTTTCCGCGGCGCGGGTAAAGTTGAGATGCTCAGCAACGGCAAGAAAAGTTTTAATCTGACGGATATCCATAAATTCGATTTATCGTTTCCATTAACTCAATATATTTTACATATATTCAGACACTCGTTAGGCTGCTGTCAAGAGAGACATCGAAGCCCATTACAGCCAAGGACACCTTATCATGACATCACCCTGCATCGAACGCGGCACCAGTGACTATCATCGCGCCAACCTGGCGCTGTTCATCGCCGGGTTTGTCACCTTTTCCACCCTGTACACCTTTCAGCCGTTATTTCCACTGCTGGTGCGTGAATTTTCCATTTCTCCGGCCACGGCCAGCCTGACCCTGTCCGTGGCCACCTTTGCCCTGGCCTGGATGCTGCCCATCTCCGGCTCCATCTCCGATAGCTTCGGCCGCAAAAAACTGATGGGCGGGTCGTTGATCCTCACCTCATTGATTTCGGTGTTGTGCGCGACCAGCACCACACTATCCAGCTTGCTGGCTCTGCGTTTGTTGCAGGGCATTGTCGTCGCCGGAGTCCCGGCCGTGGCCATGGCCTACCTCAATGATGAGATGTCGCCACGCGCCATCGGCGCGGCCATGGGGCTGTACATTGCCGGCAATGCCTGCGGCGGCATGACCGGGCGCATTCTCACCTCATGGCTGGTCGATCTGTTTGCCTGGCAGGCGACCATTGCCTTGATCGGCTTTTCCGCGGTAGTGATGAGCCTGCTGTTCTGGGTGCTGCTGCCGCCGTCACACCACTTCGAGCGGCAGCCGTTTCAGCTGAAAAAAATTTCCCTGTCGCTGATTCACCACCTGCGCGATCCGGGTCTGATTTGTCTGTTTCTATTGGCATTTCTGTTTATGGGCAGCTTTGTCACCGTGTACAACTATGTCACTTTCTACCTTTTGGCTCCGCCCTATGATTTGAGCCAGACGCAAGTGGCACTGATCTTCTTCGCCTATGCCTTTGGGGCCGGAGGATCAACGATCATCGGCGGACTCACGGAACGCTATGGGCGGGCACGCTTGATTACCCTGTCGGTGGTAACCATGATCCTCGGCATTCTGATCACCCTGCTAAAACCACTCGTCGCCATTGTGGTCGGCATCGTCATTCTGACCATCGGCTTTTTCGCTGCCCATGCCCTGGCATCGGCCTGGGTGGGCGTTCGTGTACCGGTGGCCCGCGCTCAGGCGTCGTCGTTGTATCTGTTGGCGTATTATCTGGGATCGAGCATTTCCGGAACCGGTGGCGGTTATGTGTGGAGTGCCTGGGGTTGGTCGGGGATTGTCGGGTTGGTGGTGATTTTGCTGGGGATCGCTGTCGTGACGATTCGGGTGTTGATTGGGATTGAGAGGAGAAACTGTTCTTGTGTGGTAACGAGTTAACTTGATGCTTATAGCTCCGTCGAGCTTCATTTGTTCACATTTCTAAGTGCCCACGTGACGTGGGCTTCCGCGCCCACACTTCGGGCCACTTTTGCATCGACAAAAGTGGCGCAAAATCGACTCCCGACCATTGCGCCCTCCGGGTTCCCTCTCTCCATTCGCTTACGCTGTGATGTCGGCAAAAACTCGGCCTGTTTACAACAGTCCTCAAACAGTTTGCCGACGACCATCTCAGCGACACTCACTACGTTCGGCGCTGCTGAACGGGAGGGCTTGGTTGCTAAATTACCCAAGGCTGAAGGGAGGCAAGCCGAATCTGTAACATAAAACGGAAACAGACTCAGTGCCGGTGAAGCTAGGTTCAAGAGAAGTTCAGCCGGTTTTTGCATCCTTTTGGGCGGCCAGCCAAAAGGATGTCGGCTGCCGGGCCGAGACCCGGCGACCTTGATCTTAAGATTTTGACCTTACAGAGAATACCAACAAACCATTAAACAATCTCATCCTGAATCCGCGTATCAAACACCCGCTGACTCTTTTTCTCCGAACGCGGCAAGGTGCCGTAATCCACGACCTCCAGCTCAACACTGACCAGCAACTGCTTCTTGATCTGATGTACCGCTTCGTGAATCAGCTCGGCACTACGCCCGGCCTCGACGCCCTGGCCGCGTTCCACCACCATGCGCATGTGGTCGCGGGCCGAATCGTCGTCGCGGCTGAGGTGAATCTGGTATTCACTGCCCAGCCCCGGCACTTGGGAAAGGATGGTATCGAGACTGCTCGGGTAGATGTTGACGCCACGGAACTTAATGGTGTCGTCGGAGCGACCCTTGATGCGTGAATGGCGCGGCAGTGGATTGCCGCAGCTGCACGTGCCGGGAATGATGCGGGTGATATCGTGGGTGCG
>PKUE01000116.1 GCA_002869685.1 Desulfuromonas sp. | reverse complement strand
TCCCCTAGAGAACCCCAATATCCCCTCTTTTTATTCAGAGGACTTTTGGGCTTCTCAAGCGTTTCAAGTATGACCACTGTTGGTAATATGAAAAAAACGCCAAAAATCAAACCGTCATTTTAAGAAACCACAATGCGTACCCAACCATTTCCCCTCGACAAAAGATGTCGGTCGAGAGATGATTAAACGCTGTTACTGACCGTGGCATTGCGGTCTGAGTCTTGCTTATTAAAATGATGCCGACGTTTTAAAAAGCCAGACTAACTCCCTGGAACGACATACGAATCTGACTTCATTCGTCACACGGCTGCAAGCGCTATCAGGACAACTTAGATGATAAGGGGAAGCCATGATCAATGACCTGCTGGGGCAACTGGTTGAGGGTCTTGACCATTTTCACCACCTGTGGCAAATCCAACTGGAGCAGTTCGGCTCCGTCGAACCAACCTTTTCCGACGACGACTGGCGCAAAGGTTTTTTGCTTCTGGTTGCGACATTGGAAAAGCTCGATGTCAATCCGGCATGTGAGTTATCTCCCAACGACCCGGCGGTGTCTTATTTTATAAACGCCAGCAAATATCAGCGTAGTCGGGGGGTATCTGTTCCCCAGAGCCTTATCGTACTTAAGGGGATGTGGACGGCGTTGGAGCAGTTGATTGTGCAAAGTGTCGCTGCGGAGTCAACAAAACAGCAAATCATACTGCGCCTTCACCGCCTCGCGCAAACGATTGAAACAAGACTTCTCAATGATTGGCACCACCGTGGAACTGACGAGGCTCTGGCCGATCTTGAACAAACCAATCGTCAGCTGGCGCGCGAAACAGCCACGTACGAAAACATTTTTAAGGCGACCAGCAACCTGGTCTTGATCACAGACCAGCAAGGCATCATCACCGACGCAAACCCTGAAGCACGTGTGTTTTATTCAGGCCACCCTCTTCTGGGAGAATTTTGTGCATCTCTGTTCGATCAAACAATCTCAGACCTTAACCAGTTTCTTAGCCGATTCCCCCCACATCAACCACATGAACTGACATTACAACGCGATCAATATCATCAGGTGTTCAACCTGCAAATTCTTCCGATTGGACACACAAGTCTGACCGATCAGGGCTGGATGCTGTTGTTGAACGATATTACCTGCATGGTTGACCATCGCCAACTGTTAGAACAACGCGTTGCGGAACGCACACAGGCTCTGACGCGATCAGAAAAAATGCTTGATGCGATATTTCAGTCGGTAGGCAAAGGAATCCTGCTGATTGACAGTGATCGGGAAATCATCAAAGCCAACCAACAAGCCAGCGAGATGTATGGTATCCCCCTTGAAGTCCTCATCGGCACAGCATTCTGCACGCTGACAGACCCTGATGGTTGTCTCACTCTGATGGCTCTGAGTGAAAATCTGCTGGAAGGGCAACGGCGTAGCGCCGAAGTGACCAGTCTCTATGTTAATGGGACGACCTTTCCCAGTGAAATCACAATGACGCGCATGGATCTGCAAGGGCAGCGTTTCTGGCCTGTCATCATACGAGACATCACAGAACAGCGTGCCCTGGAAAATGGGCTACGTGAAGAAAAGCTGCAATCGGAAGAGATGAATGTCACGTTACGCAACGTGTTGAAAAGCATTGAAAGTGACCGTCGTGAATTTGAACAAAATCTGACAAATCGAATCCGTACCGAACTTGTTCCAGGACTTGAAAGGATCAGAAGAAATCTTGAAGATGAGATGGTTGACCAATATTTTGACCTGCTCAAAGCGCAACTGGTCGCATTGACAACCGGGTTTGAGCATTCTTTGGATGCCGGCCTGATGAAATTGAGCAAAAGTGAGTTAAAAATCTGCCGATTTATCAAAGCCGGTTTAAGTAGTAAGGAGATCTGCGAAGCCATGAACTTGTCTTTTGAAACCATTCAGACCCATCGTAAAAATATTCGAAAAAAACTGGACCTTCGTGGTAAAGAGATCAACCTCCACAGTTATCTGACAAGCCGAAATTGTGAACTGGGAGGTTCTGATGACTAGCACTGGCCCTGATCGGTGTAACTCCATGACATATGATGATCAACCGTGGGATCAGGAATACGATGTTATCGTTATCGGTTCCGGTTTTGCCGGTTTGGCGGCTGCGATCGAGGCCGCCCAGACCGGAGCCCGTACCGTGGTGCTCGAAAAAATGCGTATCCCTGGCGGAAACTCTGCAATCAGCGGTGGTCTGGTTGCGGTAGCCGGCTCGCCTTTGCAGCACCATAAAGGGATAGAAGACAGCCCTGAACTGATGTTTAACGACATGCTCAAAGCGGGAATGGGGTTAAATCACCCTGAATTGGCCCGCTTGGTTGCGGAACAATCCGGTGAGGTGTTGCGTTGGACCATTGAAAAATTAGGTGTCGAGTACCAGGACAGTTTGAACCACCTTGGCGGGCACAGTGTCCCTCGAACATACATTACCGCGACCAGCACGGGTTCGGGAATTATCCAACCCTTACTCGCCGAGTGTTATAAGCTGGCGATTCCGATACAGATGAAATCACAACTCACGCGCCTGCTCACCGATCAGCGCGGCCACATTGAAGGCGTTGAAATACGCGATAATTATCTGTTTCCCAACAGTGATTCAGGAAACGTACAACGACTTCGTGCCCATCGAGGGGTCGTTCTCGCCACCGGCGGTTTCAGTCGCGATATCCCGTTGCGCACAAGTCAAGATCCACGGCTGGGAGAAGACATCGATAGCACCAATCACGTCGGTGCTACCGGCGAAGGCTTGAGCAGTGCGCTACAGGTCGGTGCCATCCCCGTCCACTTGTCATGGATACAACTTGGCCCCTGGGCTTCACTGGATGAAAAAGGCTGGGGTGTCGGTTCAATGTTCACGCTGCTGGCAGGGTTTCCGTACGGAATCATGGTCGACTCCAGCAGCGGTAAACGTTTTGTCAATGAACTGTCCGACCGAAAACTTCGCACCGATGCCATGTTGATGAAAAACATTACACCTGTCGCAATCGTTGACAGCGAAGGGGTCAAAAATGCCAGCACTCTTGATAAATGCCTGAAGCGCGGAGTTGTTAAAAAATTCAACTCTCTTGAGGAGCTAGCGGCATTTTATACGATTCCATTACCACAGCTGCATCAGACTCTGGAACGTTATAACTTATCTTTATCCCATGGCCGTGACATCGAATTTGGAAAGCCGTTGATGAAGGACCTTAAGCCGATTGCCAAACCTCCTTTCTACGCAATCCGACTTTTGCCGAAAGTGCATCATTGTATGGGTGGAATTCAGATTAACAGCCGTGCCCAAGTGCTTTCAATCAGGGACCATCAGCCTATTCCGGGCCTTTTTGCGGCGGGTGAAGTGACCGGTGGCATTCACGGCGCCAGTCGGCTTGGCAGCAATGCGATTGTCGATTGTCTGGTGTTCGGTCGTATTGCAGGAAAAAACGCCGGGAGCTACACGCAGTAACGTTGCCAGGAAACCGTGTTGAACCACCACGGGACATGAATGATCACGTGCAGCCCCTTCAATCGGGGGGCTGCGCATCCCCGCCACACAACAAAACCACCTTCTAACTTATTCCACAAACCAGCACCAGAATCACGCTCATCTGGTTATATTACCCAGAAAAACGAACGTCTCTCCTCTATCGGGTAGCTATTTATACCCGACAAAACCCCGATAACTGACCTACCGACCCACCACATTGCCTGATAAATTTTACGTCAATGCACACCCGCCAAGAATCGGCACATAACAAAAGGTCTGGTCAGCGGTATGTGGTGCACTCGTAATCTGAATCAATATTGATACGTTTTAATACGGCACCTGTTTCAACATACGGAAAATAAACCGGTTCATTCCGTCCCGATTAACGGGAGGTCAAACCACATTACGGAGGTCAAACATGAAGGACTCAAAAGGACATCAGGCGGATCGCCGCAAATTC
>PKUE01000171.1 GCA_002869685.1 Desulfuromonas sp. | reverse complement strand
GGTTCCGGTTGTGGTTCCGGTTGTGGTTCCGGTTGTGGTTCCGGTTGTGGTTCCGGTTGTGGTTCCGGTTGTGGTTCCGGTTGTAGCTTCGGTTGTAGCTTCGGTTGTCTCTTTGTTTCAGGAGGTGTTGGCGAGGGCGTCGCAGCATGACCTGCGGAATTTTCCGGTTGTGTGGTGACATCAGTGCTGAAACCAACCCCTTCCAGGCTGAGCAGCAGTTCTTGGGCTGGGGCTGGTTGTAGCTGGGATAACCCCACCACAGCAGCCCCGAGGCTCAGATGGATGGCAGTGGAGAGGATTAAAGTCTGAATCTCCCGGCGCATGGTTCTCCTCAATGGTTTTCGGTCAGCACGCTGAGCTGATGAAAGCCTTGCTCTTTGATGGCGGCCATCACCTCAACAAAGCGTTGCAAATTGATGTCACGATCCGCATGAAGCAACACTGCCGTGTCACGGTTGATGCCGTTTAAGTGCTCGGCAATCTGCGACAGGATGACGGGCTGTTTGTCAATCGACAACTGACCGTCCTTTTTAATCACGATGGACAGTGTTTCTTCGATACGGGGTTGCGTTGCTGTCGCCTGAGGCAGTTTGACCTGTAATGCACCGGTGGTGATAAAGGTCGATGTCGTCAAAACAATGGTCAGCAACACCAGCAGAATATCGATGAACGGAATGACGTTGATGGCGTCAAATTCCTTCTCGTTCATGGTGAATCTCCCATTCAAGCAGCATCTCTTTAGCGCGACGGATCAGAACGTTATAAAACGCCACTGTCGGGATGGCGATCACTAGGCCGATGGCTGTCACTTTGAGCGCCAGGGCCAGGCCGGTCATGATGGCGTGGGTATCGACAGCGCCCTGTTGACCCATGGTGTAAAAGGTCAGCATGATACCCAGTACTGTGCCCAGCAAACCGATAAACGGGGCATTGCTGCCGATGGTGGCGATGATGTGCAGTCGCCTGGTCAGGGCTAATTCTAGCGCCTTCTTGCTGGTGTAGTCGGTGAGAATGAGCTGGCGGTAAAACAGTGCGCGCTCAAGGATGACCGACAGAGCAATGATGCTCATGGTCACCAGCACCCCGATCACGCCCAGGTCGATGGTTTGTTTGAGCCAATCCATGGTGGAACCTTTCTTTAGAACATGTCGGACGGGATATGGAGATATTGGGTACTCTCCACTCCCATCCGACAGGTGTGTTATTGCAGATCGATCACTTCGATATTAGTGACAGCCTGGACATCCCGATCATCGGTATGATCGGGACCGACGATGATGCGCATTTTTCCGCCCGTGTCAAAAGCGGCATTGTCCTTGATGTCGGCGAGGATGATGTTGCGACCCGCCTCGGACAAGTACAGCTCGCCCATGGAGAAGGTGGTGCGATAGCCGTCCGGTGCCCAGGCGATCACCACCTGGTCGATCGTCGGTGTGATACCGGCTGCGGTCAGCACATTGCTCAGCGAGGTGCCACGAAAGCTGTGCAGACCGTGATAGCCGCGACCAACGCCGACAATCTTTTTGTTGATATCGATGGTGGGATAGCCGGACAGATCGTTAAGCGCCAGGGGGCGTGACAGCTCGCCGCTGATTTCGATCCGCTCCGAACGCAGTGCCGCCTGACGGTCTACGGCAATGTTCGGTCGCACATCCATCACCTCAATCGTGACAATCCCTTCGAGCAGACGATCCGTGTAAAAGTCACCCGTCACCAGCAATTTTGGCAGCGGGACGTCGCGGCCGAGTTGTTCCATGGCAAACCGGTAATCCTCAGGATCATGGCATTTCTGACAATTGCGCTTGACCGGATAGATGGGCGCAACCTGATAAGCCAGGGTAACCTCCGCCGGGTTGCTGTAGTAGATCTCGCCCCACGACAGCACGGCTTTTTTCCCCTGCTTGTCAGTGAGCACGATGGTGGCGTCGACAAGCTTTTTGAACGTCGAGTCTTTCTGCTCCAGTCCGGCCATGTTGAGCAGAGTCTGCAGGGGAACGGCACGGTAATTAAACACGCCGTGGAAACTGCCGTCGCTGGTGACTTCATTCATTTTAATTTCCGTGGATTCCATGCGCTGCAGATCACTCAAGCTCAGTTGCAGTGGATGGTTAACACAGCCGGTGATGGTGAGCATCGGCTCGGGCTGGACTTTGGGCCGGGTGGGAGCCGGAGCCGGTGCCGGTGCTGGCGAGACACGTTCAGCAGCCACAGGTGTGGGCGATGTGTGCGGATTGATAAACACATACAGCAACAGAGCAGCTAACAGGCCCAAGGTGGTGAATAGCGTTTTATTCATGATTGTCCTCCATAACGATGGTGACGGATTGTGACAAAATAGATGGCCATCAACAGGCTCATCAACGCATTGCCGAGCAGGATCAGCGGCAGGCCGGGATCTTTTTTAATGGCGATCTTAAGTGTGGGTGGTTGCCCGGGACGCGGCTTCTTGGCCAGCAACAGGTGGTAACTGGCGCCATTGTCGTAGACCGGGTGCAGCACCCGCAGCGTTGTTTCATGCTGCTGGCCGTTACGGGTGAAACGCAGTTGAGCTTGGCTTTGTCGCAGTACACCCTTTAACGGGCCGTCGCCGTAGAGGGTGTTGCTCTGCGAAAGCACTTCAATGGCGGTGTTGTCGAGATGCAGTTGCTGACCGGTGCTGATGGGCAGATTCTCTTTCAATCCGGAAAATTCAGTCAGGGCATGACCGGAAAGAATCAGCAGAAAACACAGATGCATCAACGTCGGGCTGAGCAACACCAGATTGGTGCGCCAGCTATTGGCCCGGCGTCGTTGCCACAGTTGCTGCAGGCGTTGGACAGAGCAGGCAAAAGTGTTGGCACCGAGCAGAGCGAGCACCAGCATCAGGGTGATTAGCCACCAGCACTGGGTGTCGAAATTGTCGTGAATCCATTGCGGGAACAACGTCATGTTCAGTTGTCGGTAACGACCGTCAAACATGGCATAAAGTCCGCCGATAAACAGGTTGAGACATAACAGATTGAGTGTCCAGAAACACAGCTTGGTGCTGGCAAGCCGTCGCCACAGCATGGTGATCATAAGGCCTCCTGCGAGGATGAGATAGCCGATATGGTTTGGTCTGGAGCCGTTTGAGCATGATTCATCACGGCTTGCTGTTTCGCCAGAGTGCGTCCGGGGCGCGGGACCAGCGGCAGGGCGTAAAACAGCACCAACGCGATCAGCGTACCGGCCAGGGCAAAACGCGCTTTATTGCGCAGGCCAAATCCTTTCAGGTAAGCCGTATGCAGATAGCTGCAGTAGAAACACCACAACGCTGCCGAATGCATGTGGCGGGTGCCCCAGCGGAACAAGCCGCCCCAGCCGAGATAGGTCCAGGCGCAACCGGCCAATTGAGCGAGACTGAAACAAACGAAACCCCACACGGCATAGGCGTGAAATGGGGCTTGGGGGTGACGTTGAAGCAGAAATTGCACCGCCAGCCAACCGCTCATGATGAAGCAGGCGTGGGCCAGACTCTCAAAAATAAAGAACAGATAGGCGCTCCAGGTTGGGGTAAACGGCGTCGGGTTGTGACAGGTGGGGGGGATGATAATCACCAGCGCGCTCACAACCACCAGCGGCCAGAGTGCTGATAAGATGTGGTGATCCTGACGCTTATTGCGTTGCCAGGCGACGACGATGAGGGCGGCCAGACACCAGGGCAGAAAGAAACCGGCATGAAACGCCCCTTCCAGGGTGAAGAAACCGTAACGCCAACAACGAATGGTCTGACTGGTGGTGTGAACCAGCAGCCCCAACGTTACTGTCCAGCCCGCCCAACGATACTGTTTGAACACATAAAAAAGCAGGGCCAGCAGATACACGACCGCCGCTCCCTGAAACAACAGGGTGAAAACAGGTTTAAGAACCATGATTCCTCACAAAACAAGCCCCGGCGACAATTGTGAGTCGTCGCCGGGGAATGGATCAGACTAGAATTTTGCGTGCATACCGACCAGGAAGTTACGGCCGGGCATCAGGTTACCGACATTGACGTAATCTTTGTCGGTCAGGTTGTCGACCTGCAAAAACAGGGAACTGTCGATGCCGGCAAACGCAGGCAACTGTTGTTCCAGACGCAGGTTGAGCAGGAAATAATCCGGTGCCTTCGTCCAGATCTCCGGAGATTTTCTGCTTTCCTGATAGATGTAAAACTGGCGCTGGGTGTAGGACGCCTGGGTAGACACCAGCAGACCGAACGGGAAGTTGTAGCGCAAATCGAGGTTGGCACGGTGGCGTGGTCGTCCTTCGAGCTCACGGTTGTTCTGTTTATCTTCGGTACGCATGTAGGTGTAGTTGAACACCGCCTCAAATCGCTCAGTCAGGTTGGCATTCACCGTGGCTTCAACACCATGGATGCGTGCTTCTGCCACATTGCTGTAGTGAACGGTGTTGAGTGTTTTGTCGCCGGTTTTCTGGATCAGATCCTCAACGTCGTTATAGAAATAGGCCACGGAACCGTTGAGGCGGTTAGTAAACTCGTGAGTGATACCGATTTCGTAAGCTGTGGTCTTTTGCGGCTTGAGGTCAGGGTTACCGCCGGACATGGTGCTGTAGAGTTCTTTCAAATGGGGGAAACGGGTCTTTTTGCCAACGGATGCATGGATTGAGGTTGCGTCGCTGAGGGTAAATACCATGCCCAATTGCGGGTTGAACACCGCGTCAGAGTCGGGAACCGGCTGATCATCCGCTTTACGCGGGTCGTAGTAATCCCAGCTGGTGCCGAGCACCAGTGACAACCAGTCATTGACGGTGATTTCATCTTCCAGCGACAGGCTGTAGGTATCGCTCTCAAAGTCACCGGCATCCTGCCAACTATCTCCCGGAGCGAGAACTTCTTCCTGTTTACTGTTATCGCGGGTGAAATTGGCACCCATTTTTACGAAGCTGTACGACCCAAGATCCCAGAACGCTTGGACTTCGCCGCCGACGGTGTAGTTGTCGTAAGCGGACTTGTAGAACCAGTCGCTGGACGCGTAGTCGGTGTCTTTAAGGGTGTCTTCGTGGTCGACATAAAAAGTGCGTGCCTTGATGCGCAATTGCTCGTTAAAGCGGTGTTCACCGACCAGACTGACCATCCATTGCTGCCAGTTGTCGAAATACCAGTCGCTGTCGGGAATCCCTTTTTCATCGTTGATATAGTTCATGGTCAGGTAGACCTGGGTCGCATCCGTCGGGGTGTAGCCGAGTTTGGCGTTGACGCTTTGTTTGATGTAGCCACTGTCGTCACGCTTGCCGCCGCCTTCACCCAGGGAGCTGTCGATGCCGAACTTGCCGTGTTCGTCAAAATCATCCGACAGACGAAAACCATCGCTTTCGCGGAAGCTGTAGTTCATCCAGTAGTTGAATTTATCGGTGCTGCCGCCATGGCTGATGGAATAGTTCTGGGTGCCGTAATCACCAAATGAGGTGGTGATGTCGGTCTGGGGTGTGGCGGTGCCGCGTTTGGTGATGATATTGATAACGCCGCCCATGGTGTTGGCGCCGTAAAGCACGGATGACGCCCCTTTGGTGACGGTGATTTTAGCAATGGAATCAACCGGAATTTGTGACAGATCCAGAGAACGAAAATATTGTTCATACACCGGAACACCGTCGACAAGCACTTTCAGATCGCTCTGTTCAAAGCCGCGCACGCTGACATAGGATTGCCCTTTGCCGCCGGTCTGGACATCGACACCCGGCATAAATTGTAGCGCTTCAGCAACGTTTTCTGCGCCACGATCCTGTAGATCCTGTGCGGAAACTTCGGTCACCGTAGTGGCCAGATTGACGGATTGTTGTTCCGCCGTGACAATGACTTCTCCCAACGTAAATACAGCTTCGTCATTAACGCTTGTTTCCGACCAAGCGGTTGTCGACATAAACAACAGCACAGCAATGCCGCCGATTTTTAATCTTGATGCAAACATTCTAAACCTCACTCTGATAGACGCCCACAGTGACGAAACCGGGGGCAGGGGGATTGCAATAGCGTCCTCCGGGCGCGAATCGACAGGACGGTTTGCAAAAACAAAGCGCTATATACTCGAGAACATAACGGGACAAGGCTGGTTATATAGCAGTGTATATAACGGTGCGCAAGAAAAACTGCTAATAAAAACAGTGTCTTACCGTATACATCACAGGCCAACCTTATGCGGTATGTATACGGATCGTAAATGGGATGCGTGTTTCGATTTTGAGTTTTTTTCAGTGGCGAAAGTGAGAACCGCTGAGTGTGAATATTTTCACAACAGAACCTTCTGCGTTATTTCACCATGATGAAGAGAAAACTCGACAGATTCTTGATTCTGCAAGGTTGAGGTGTAGTGTTATAGACGCGCCACAGATCTTTGGTTTATCGAAAGGATACCGTCATGACGGCATCACATCCCGAACAAGGACAAATCATCTATTTTTCTCATGGGGGTGGTCCGTTGCCATTATTGGGTGACACCGGGCATCAGCTGATGGTCGAGTTTATGAAAAAACTGCCCTCCTTGCTGCATCGTCCTGAAGCCATTCTGGTGATCAGCGCCCATTGGGAGGAGACACAAGCCACAGTGCTGGGGGCGGAAAATCCGCCGTTGTTCTATGATTATTACGGGTTTCCTGCCGAAGCCTACACCATCGAATACCCGGCGCCCGGTAATCCGTCACTGGCCGAAAAGGTGACAGTGTTGTTGGAACAGGCTGGAATTTCAGCCGCTATTGATTGCAAACGTGGTTTTGATCATGGCGTGTTTATCCCTTTGAAGCTGATGTATCCCGAGGCAGATATCCCGACACAGCAGTTGTCGTTAGAGAAAGGTCTCGATCCATCCGGGCATCTGGCTTTAGGCCGCGCTTTACGTGCGTTGAAAAAGGAAAATATCCTGGTGATTGGTTCCGGTTTTTCGTTTCACAATCTGCAGGCTTTTGACTGGCACGGAGCGGATAAAAACGATCCGGCCAATGACGCGTTTCAAAGCTGGCTCATCGATACCTGCTCCGGCGCATACACCCAACCTGAACGGGAACAACGGCTGAAGGAGTGGACCACGGCACCGGGGGCGCGTTATTGCCATCCGCGTGAGGAACATCTGCTGCCGTTGCATGTGTGTCTCGCCATGGCCGAGGCACCGGCAACGACGATTTTTGACGATTACATTTTGGGAAAACGGGCCATCGCATTTCAGTGGTAAGAGAAGAAATGCTGAATTGTTGAACCCAGCTCTGTTTCAAGTCGCATGAGGTGAGAGGGAGGTGCCGCATGACGGTTGATCGTATGTTGATCCGAATCGCTGGTTTGATGGTGTTCTTCACTGTGGTGCTGGCGGTATTTCACAGTCTGCACTGGCTGTGGCTGACCGGATTTGTGGGGGCGAATCTGGTGCAGGCATCTTTCAGCGGATTTTGTCCTCTGGTGAAGGTTTTGAAAAAAATGGGGCTCAAATCAGGGGCGGCGTTTGATTGATTCAACGGGAGCCGTTGCCCGAAACATGACATTATGAGGTGTTTAATGCGCGTTCTTGTTGTGGCCGGGGTGTGTCAATACGGCTTGGCGGGTTTACGTGCCGCTGGAGACTATTTCCTATGCCATTGATACGGTGACGGTGGTTGTTTATTATCCGGCGACTGTTAAACAGGAGCCGTTGCAGAGTTTTGACGTGTTGGTTGACGGTGAAATCATTGGCCAGGTCATTGCCGAGCAGCCGTTGCGTTTTCCACTGAAACCCGGTCACCATGTTCTGCAGGCGAACATCCCCGGTGTCATGAGTAAGGCCCACGAGCTTGCGATGCACGGTGGGCTGGTTAATTTCTTCAAGTTGCGTCGAGAGTACGGCACCTTCGCCGATCAGGTTCATCTTGATGCAACACCGCTCATCGATGGCTACTTTATTCTCAGTCATCGTCCTGAATTTCACTGATCGTACGTAAGCGGGAAAAGCACTATGGCCAATGTGTTTGATGGATTACCGGAAGAGCTCGCAGCGGAACAGTTTATCGACCTGGTCAAAACCGATGCGGTGCGTATTGAGCGCATTGTGTCCAAAGGCCATTGTTCGCCGGAACAGGGTTGGTATGATCAGCACGAACACGAATGGGTGATGGTGCTCGAAGGCAGTGGCACGCTGCTTTTTGACGATGGTCGCGAGCTGGTGCTTGGAAAAGGGGATTACGTGCACATTCCCGCCCATGTTCGCCATCGGGTCATACACACCGATCCTGATCAGCTGACCGTGTGGCTGGCTGTATTTTATAGCTGAAACATCCTGGCTGACTTGAAAACAACAACGTCCCCGGAACAGAAGTTGCGGGGGCGTTGTTGTTTCAGCTCAAAGTGTCAAGTTGTCTGGTGGGAGGTCCGCCAGGCGCCGGTTAATTGCGATCATCGCGAGGTGCGGTGTTGTTTTGCTGCAGCGCCTCAAGGGCACTTTCGACATACGCCTGTAACTCCACGGCCATGGTCTTGGAACGTTCGGCATCATCCAGGTCTTGAGCTGTGCGCTGATCCAGGTCAAAGCGCAGGGTTTGCGTGTCACGATGTTGTGGTCGGATAAACATGGTATCGCCGTTGATCAGTGCCATGGTTCGGTCGCTGCCCGAAGGTTTGATGACGGCAAAGCCCGGATCATCCTGTGGCAGGGCCAGCAGATCACGTCCCCAGCACTGGTGGCGGTAAGGCTGCCCGAAACGACCGAGAATTGTCGGCACTACATCAACCTGAGAACCAACCGTCGTATTGTACTGACCGAAGTGCTCCTGCACTTTAGGGGCAATCAGCAGCAGGGGAACATGAAAACGGTTGAGATCCATCTCGGTCAGTCGTTCCTCATTGCCAAATCCATGGTCGCCCACCAGCACAAACAGGGTCTCGTCATAGAATGGCATCTGCTTTACATCATCGAAGAAGCGTCCCAGTGCCCAGTCCGCATAGCGCATGGCCGTCAGATGCTTGTTGGCGCTGCCGCAATCGGTCACTTCAGCCACCGGCAGCGTATCCGGCAAGGCATATGGGGTGTGATTGGACAGCGTTTGCAGCAGGGCAAAGAACGGCTTGTCTTTCGGTAATTGTGCCAGTTCCTGTACGGCCCGGTCGAACATGTCCTGATCACTTACCCCCCAGGTGGGATCAGACACCACGGGATTCTGGTAGTCAGAGCGACCGACAAAGTGGGTCATCCCCTGATTGGTGAAAAAGCCGGCCTGATTATCCCAGGCGAAATCTCCATTGTAGACATAGAGGTCATTAAAACCGCGCTCAGTGAGCAATGTTGTGAGTCCGGAAAAATGATGTCCCCCTTCAGGCATTTGCATCAGGTATTCATAGCCGGGCAGGTTGGGGAACGAGGTCATTGATGCAAACAGACCTTGATGGGTATGAGTACCGTTGGCAAAAAAATGGGTGAACAGCAAGCCGTTTTGAGCCAGTTCATCAAAGCGCGGGGTGATGTTGTGGCTGTCGCCAAGGGTGCCTACATAACGACCGGCAAAACTCTCCATGAGAATAACAACGACATTACGAATGGGCAGCGTGCCGGTTTGTGGCGGGGTACAGTCACGACGCACCGGGGCGAGGTCGGCATCGACCAGAGTTTCGTTGCGGCCAACCAGTAACGCCCGGAGGATCTCCTGGCGCTGGTCTTTGGCCAGTGGTTTTTTCCACAGCCTGACATCTTTGTTCTTCTGACGGTTGGAATAGGCACTGTACAGAGTGAGAACACCATTGAGTCCCATTTGATTGGCAAATACCGATGTCGTGGTATAGGCGTCTCCCCAGCGCAGTGGTGGTCCTTGGCGCCAGGTGCCGCGTGCTGCCGTGATGGTGATCAACAGGGTGAGAAGAAGCACGCCAATCCGAATCGGTATGGAGGCGGTTTGGGGAGAATCCGTCGGCTGAGCCCAGCGATTCAACCGAGCCAGGACGTAAGTCACCATCGCACTGATTACCAGCCAGGCCAGTACGGCTGGTACGACCGGGAACCCGTGCCATAACATGCTCAGGACCGTGGCTGGATCTTCGGAAATATACTGAAAGACCAGCCCATTGAGGCGTTGGTGAAATTCGCGGTAGAAAACCGGCTCAGCCAGTCCGGCGAAAATGACGATGGCTGCAGTGACCGACAACCACAGGCGCTGCAACTTTCGTGCACCGGTCGGTCGGGGCAGCAACAGAGTCAATGTCAGTGGCAGCAGCAGGTAGCCGACAAGGCGCCCGTCGAAGCGTACGCCATTGAAAAAAGCTTCCAACAATTGGGCGGTGGTGGTGCCTGCCAGTTGGTCGCGGTTATAAAATACCAGCGCCAGGCGTAAGGTGCTGAACAGGATGAGTAACAGGCTGGCGCTGCTGAGCAGAAATGCGACCTGGGCACGCAAAATGGAACGACGTGCTGCAGGTTGTGATGGCGAGGGCATGAAAACTCCTTCGTTGTATGCTGTCGGTAGCGGTTTTCTGATCGCACCGGGTTGGGGTGCCGCCTGGGCCACAGGCTGCACATCAGTGAACTCTGTATTCAGCGTCCTTGAAATTCGGGTCGTCTGTCATCGGCTTCATTGTTTATGAGGACTTTGTAGTGTCTGTGTTTTTTTAATGAAGCTCATTAAGAACGCCTGCTCCACATATGTCATGCATTGTTTCTCCAGCGGTTTGTTCACTGAAAGATTGGATTATACGTGGTTTTTCTCACAGTGAACAGGGCGTAAAATTTTACATAAAGCGCTAATCACGCAATTGGTCGAATAGATAAACGGCCCCGACGCATTTAATGCGTTGCGGGCCGTTCTAATGTCGCCTGTTTGACACCGATGTTTTCGCCGAGAACGGACTCTTAATCCACCACGTTATGACGCACCGTGGCCTTTACCACAGCAGATTGCCTGAAACAGTAATTTCTTCAATTGTGCCGAGATATTGGCATGTCGTTCCGACACAATCGGATGTGGACTCGACGACGTGCTGACCGTCGCCGGTTGTCGTGCTTTCACGTCACTATGATGAAGGTTGTGACCGATAAGGTAATCCGCTCCCTGGTAGTAGGCCTCGGTCAGCTGAACATCTTCCTGTTGCGGGTCGGCTTGGAGAAGATCCTCACTGTGCCAGGGATCGTCAATTTGACTGACAATCTGCTGCGGTTCGAGAATGACCAGACGGTTGTTACGGTAGAGCGCAAGTTTCTGGTAGTTGCCGATCAGAGCCCGGGGCTGATAGGACGGTGCCAGCAAATCTTCGCCCAAAAAGTGGCTGGTGTAGTTGACTCGGAGCAGACCCAACAATGTTGGTGCCAGATCCATCTGACTGGCAACCGCAGAAAATTCCTGTGGTGCGATGTTTGCCGGTGAGTAGATGAACAGGGGAATATGATAGCGGGCAATGGGCAAACCCACCTTGCCAGCACTACCGGCACAGTGGTCGGCGACGACGACAAACACGGTGGTGTTGAACCAGTCATGCTGGTGCGCCTTGGCAAAAAACTGCTCGAGCGCGTAATCCGTATAACGTACGGCACCCTCACGTCCTGTCCCTGATGGAATATCAATTTTACCGTCAGGATATGTGTAGGGGCGGTGGTTGCTGGTGGTCATCAACTGGAAGAAGAACGGGCGCTGTTTGGCCGCAGCATTGTCCGCCTGCTGCAGAGTTTTGTTGTACAGATCCTCGTCGCAGACCCCCCAGGCGTTTTTGAATGTCACTTCGTTGTCGCCATAGTCCCCTTCGTCGATGATCCGGTAGCCATTTCCGGAGAAAAAGGCATTCATATTGTCGAAAAATCCGCGACCGCCATAGAGAAATGCCGTGTCGTAGCCGTGCTGTTTTAAAACGCCGCCAAGGCTGTAGAACGGCCCGTTGTCCGGCCGTTTGACCAGCGATCGTCCCGGAGTGGGAGGGAGAGACAACGTGATGGCTTCCAATCCACGGGTTGTCCGGGTGCCGGTGGCGTACAGGTCAGAAAAAAACAGACTCTGGGTTGCCAGTTTGTCAAGAAACGGAGTTAAAACAGGTCGTGGTTCATCATGGAAGCGGGTCATGTATTTGGCACTGAGACTTTCCACGGTGATCAAAATGACGTTGAGAGGCGTTGTTGCCTCGGTAGCGCGAACGGGCCGGGCAATGTCATACAGCCTGTCAGATGGTGAAGTGACGTGAAAATGCTCCTTCAGTTGATGCGATAATATTTTATCGTCACCGAGAGTGTAAAATGTTCTGTAGTCCAGGGTGTTATTGCGAAATGCCGCCACAAATTGGTATGGGCCGTTCGTAGCCAGTTCATTGACATAATTGTTGGTGGAATGCTTGAACACACCGGCTTGTCCGCTCCAGCCGATGATCAGTGTCAGGAGCAGCAGGAGTCCAAAACGACCGGCTCGGCGTGAAAACGGTTCTTGAGCCGCCAGGGCGCGCTTCAAAGGCGTTGCCAGGAAACTAAAAAGCAGAATTGAAGCCAACAGTAGATAAATCCCAACAAGGCTCATCGGATAGGATTCATAGATATTTTGTGTGACTTCACGGCGGTAGACAAGATAATCGACGGCAATAAAATTGAAGCGGGTGGAAAACTCCTGCCAGAACAAAACCTCAGCGGCCAGAATAAACGCCACAGCTGTCATGCTGAGAAAAACCACTCCCCGGCTCAGCCAGACGACAGGTTTTGACTGGAACAGGCGCTGGGGGACCAGCAGCAGGATCAGTGCTGGAGGAATCAGGGCATACAAGGAAAACGCCGCGTCCTGCAGTAGCCCACCGGCAAACACAAGAACCAGGGACGACAGGTTATGGGGGATCTGATTCCAGTTGGCAAAAGTCAGCAGCAGACGCAGCAGAAAAAACAGGCTCAACAGCACCAACAGCAGGCGTGTGAGTAAGACAAAGCGGCTGTCGGTACGGGGAAAAGGCGTTAAGCGTGGCATGAACGGCTCCTGTTGCCATGAAAGGGGGCATATGTATGTTCACGAACAAGGGGGGACAGACCGGGGCAGCGTTGAAGCGAGTGTTCATCTTCGCAATGACGCGAGTGTTTCACGGCAAAACCGTTCTCCCCACACCCACCGGCGATTTCAACGGGTTTGACTTTATCGACCCGATACCCAGGAGCAAGAAAGGGGCCAGTTGTTTAACCTGTTGAAAAATAGATGTTTTATGCAATGTGACGGGCTGGGTTGTATAAAGATTTGTACAGTTTTGGCTGAGGGTTATTTCAGATGTTGAATTTTTTGAACAAGGGCTTATCGCAGAAGCTTTGAGGGGGGACGACAGCACAAGGTCGGTGGGGTTCGTCGCTGTCTACATCGGTTCAGAACGGGCGTGGTTCATTCGAGCCGATGTTTGTATGTCGTGATGACAGCGCAGGTCATCGGGCGGTTGCTCAAAGGGCAGAATAGGTCGAGGAAAAGGGACACACCGATGTTACTTCTTTGATCATAGAGAGGAGTCCGCTCCTTCAGGGTGTGAGACCGGTAGCCCTGGTCAGACTGGAGAGCTATCACGCGGTCATGCAGAATCGACAGCGATGGTTACAGGCGGATCATGGGCCAGAGGAATAACCGGACACGAATTCAGATGCAATATTTTTTGCCGGGGAATTTTACACTCGAATCAGGTCGTGATGGCAAACCGGTTGAGTTGCTGGTCGATAAAGGACAGAGCGCGTTGTTCCGACCAATAGGTCGGTCCTGGCAGCATGAAACCGACATGACCGCCATGGGCCGGAGTTTCCAGGGTCAGGTGTGGATTGGCCGAAACCAGGGCACGGGGATAACAGTCATCGCGCAGAAAGGGATCATCCTGGGCGTTAACGATCAGTGCCGGGACTTTGATGCGGGATAGGTGACGGTTGCAACTGCAGCGGTGCCAGTAGTCTTCAGCATCGGTAAAACCGTGGAGCGGGGCGGTGAAACGATCATCAAACTGCTTGAACGTTTTGATCTGATGGTAGTTGTCGATGGTGATGTGATCCGGGTACTGATCACTTTTGGCTTGAAGCTTTTTGTGCAGCTTGAGCAGAAAGCGTTTCATGTAGATGGCACAGGCCGGATGTTGCAAGGCTCGGCTGCTATGGCTTAATTCACAAGGCACAGAAAAACCGATAACGCCGCAGATGCGGGGGTGGATGTTGTTTCCCTGCTCACCGGCGTAGAGCAGGGCCAGATTGCCACCCATGGAAAAACCGATGAGGAAAATTGCCGCATAGCGTCCCGTTTCAGTCGCATGTCGGACTACGCTGTCGAGGTCATAGGTGGCACCGTTATGGTACATGATCTTCTGGCGATTCGGTTCGCCGCTGCAGCCGCGATAATTCCACGCCAGGGTATCCATTCCGTGGCCGTTGACCGCTTTAACCATCCCTTTGATGTAGTCACGAGTTGAGTTTCCTTCGAGACCATGACAGAGAATAACCAGCGTGTTACCGCCAACGCAGGCCCAGTCGAGATCAAGAAAGTCATCGTCCGGGGTGGCGATCCGTTCGCGCTGATATGCTGGACAGCTGAGTTTGCGAAACAGGGTCGGATAGATGGTCTGTAGGTGGCCGTTTCGTAGGTATAAAGGCGGTGAATAGGGAGTCATGTGGCGATCATAGTCTCTCTGCCCAGGTGTTTCAATGCCGTTGATATTTTTAAGACGGCTTACGAAGCTACCAGACGGTTTTTTGTACTCAACGTGAATAAAATAAATCTTAATTTTTGTTTTAACTGGCCGATATGTAGAAAGATTTCATAATTGATATTGTTTTTATTGATATGGTTAAGCTCGAAAGGGAGAATCTATGCAGGTTTTATCCGCCAAGGGGTATGATGTTTACGGCGTCGCGAATCGGTCCGTATCCGCAGGGACATCGATTGCGGGTCAAAGTCAGGCCTCCACGGCAGGCACGACAGTCGTTCAGGATAGCGTCACCCTTTCGCCACAGGCTCGTGAGTTGGCGGCAAGTCAGGCTGCATCACAGGTCAAAACGGCTGCAACTGCTGTGTTCAATACCAATAAAGGCGATGTCGAGCTGGATATTGAGGACTACTTTACTCCCAACCACAAAACATTTTCCGGTGGAATTGATTCACTGCCGCCGTTGATGATGCCTACCCAAAACAATATTAATGCGTTGGCCAAACATATCTCCAACACCTTGCCGGGATTGATGAGCAATTATGACATTCCCATCGCACCGGAGACGATCCAATACGACAATCGTGGGCAACTGGTGTTGCCGAACGATTATCCCTATGCCGATGAATTTACCCAGATGCTCGATGAAAACCCCGCATTGGCGCGAGAACTGGGCACTGTCAATGCGTTATCCTCCCATTTAGCCGGAATTCAGCGCGCGGCACAATTCCAGGAGGAAAGCCAGGGCATGTCGGACAGTGAAATCGCTGCGCTGATGTCCAGATACACCGATCTGTTTAACGGCCAGCACTCTGCGGGGGATTTCTCACTTGGATTTACTGCTGACGGGGCATTGCAAGTGAGTGTCAACGGAGAGCTGGTCGCCTGAGTGTCTACGATACCTTTTAACGCTCAGACGGCGTTTTAACATGGTGACGCGCTGCCAGGATTCATTGATTCTTTCCTCACTGACTCTTCCCTGTTTGACCAGACGGTGGATAATGTTAATGGCCTGCTCTACACAGTGTTCGTTGTAGCTGAGGTTATTGCCGAATACCAGCATATCCACTCCGGCGTTAAGCGCTTTTTCAATGGCCGTTTCCAGCCCGTAATGATCGCTGATCGCCTTCATTTGCAGATCGTCGGAAATCACCACCCCTTCATATCCCAGAACACCGCGCAACAGACCGCTAATCATTGGTTTGGACAATGTGGCCGGATCACGGGCATCCAGATGGCTATTGAAGACGTGAGCCGTCATGATGGCATCAACGCGCCCATGCTCAATCAGATCGCGGTAGGGGATGAGTTCGTCTTCGCTCCAAGTGGCGGTGATATCGGTAAACCCCTGATGGGAATCCGTTGCAGAGCTGCCATGGCCGGGAAAGTGTTTAAGACAGGTTAAGACACATGTTTGATGGTGACCGGCAATATAGGCTGCAGCTTGCTCTGAGACCTCTTCCGGTGCTGAGGAAAAACAGCGATCGAGTTTTGCAATGACCGGATTATCGGGATTGCTGCACAGATCGACGACTGGAGCCAGATTGAGATTGATCCCCATGGCTTCTAATGTGGTTGCCAGTTCTTTGCTCTGCTCAAGGGTTTGATGGCGATCTTCCTGTTCGCCCAATTGCCGGTGGGATGGCGTGTCGGGAAATCCCTGAGCTGGTTTGAGCCTGGCAATGCGTCCTCCTTCCTGATCAACCGCAATCAGTAATGACGAATCCGATAATGCCTGGAGGCCTGACGTGAGTTGTTGCAGCTGAGAAGGCGAGATGATATTTCGTCCTGCCTGTCCAAGCTGAACATCGACATCAAACAGAATGACACCGCCGAGGTGGCGTTTTTGAATATCTTTAACCAGGGTAGGGGCCTGTTCCAGCGTTTGACCACGAAATCCGACCAGGAGCAATTGACCGATTTTTTCATCCAGCGGAGGTTCCGTTGTGTTGGCGTGCGTTCCGGGAAAATATTGGCAGCCAGTCAACGGCAGTGTAATGAAGAAAGTCACGATGAAAATCAGCCGGTTCAGACGGCGGTGAAAACTGGCAGCAACGATCATTATGGTCTCTTTCCGGGGTGGCCTGGTGAGTGTCATGTGATTTTTATTTTGTCATAGCAGAAGTAGCGAAAAATGGATTCTCGCCTCTGATTTGTGCTTTATTGTAACAGAATCTTGAAAAACTCCTACGGGGCAGTCAACGTTTATACGTGATAACCCTTCTATATGTTTGACCTATCAGCTTAATGCTATGGGAGGATGGTGTGAAAACTGGAATTTTAGTCGCTGCCGGAGGCTGCAGCCTGACAATTGCATTGTTGCATGGTGCCATTATCATTGCCGGTGGTGACTGGTATCGCTTTTTCGGGGCGGGCGATGAACTGGCAACCATGGCCGAAAACGGCTCGATTTATCCGGCGATTCTTACAACCGGCGTGGCACTTGTTTTTGCTGTCTGGGCGGCTTATGCTTTCAGCGCTGCCGGGATGATCCGTCGCCTGCCGTTCTGCAAACCCGCTCTGGTGTTGATATCTGCGGCTTATGTGCTGCGGGGACTGGGTGGTATTCCGCTGGTGTTGCTCATTGATAATCCCTATTTAAGTGAATTGCGGGCAAGTATGCTTTTCATGCTGGTGTCATCTTTGCTCAGTCTGAGTGTTGGTTTGCTATACAGCGTTGGCACTTGGCGGGTCTGGCAATCGTTAATCGCCCATCAGTCATCCTGACGTCCTAACAAAATCGGCTTGACCTTGACCGATCGGTCAACTATCTTGTGGCCATGGGACGAACAAGTAACGCAAAAGAGCGGCTTTTGAACGCGACGATCGAATTGATCTGGCACTACAGCTATTGTGCTGTTGGTGTCGATGCGATTTGTGAACGGGCCGGAGTGAAAAAGGGCAGCTTTTACCACTTTTTCCGTTCCAAAGCAGATTTAGCCGCCGAGGCGATTCAAACACATTGGGAAGGGTATCAGTTGGAAATGGATACTCTTTTCAGTCGTGAAGTTCCGCCGCTGCAGCGTTTTCGCGCCTATTTTGATAAGGTCTACTGCACTCAGCGCGACCGTCAGGCGCAGCAGGGATGTATTGGTGGCTGTCCCTATTTTGATCTCGGTACGGAAATCGCCACGTTGGATGGTGAAATTGCAACCAAGATCAGTCAGGTGCTGGATCAATATTTCTGTTACTTTGCCACTGCGGTTGAAGATGCCCAGCGCTCTGGACAGATTTCGGTCAAAGATAGTGCCTGCGCAGCCCGCTGGCTGATGTGTTATTTTCAGGGGGCATTGACCAATGCCCGAATTCATAATGATCTGTCTTACCTGCGTGATCTTTCCAGTGGTGCTTTTCAGTTGCTGGGTGCTCACGATGTGCAGGAGTAAACCCGGTTTAAAATGGAGTCATCGCGGTCTCATTTTTTTTGTCAATATACTTTACCGAATGGTCAACTAATATGGGCATCTTGGGTAAATTGTTATTCGTATGAACACATTCGAAAACAAAAGGAGTTGAGACATGCTGCAATTTTCTGTGAATGAACAGCGCTGTAGCCGATGCCAGTTGTGCGCCAAGGATTGCCCGGCATCGATTATTGATGCCAGTGGGATTCCGCTGATTTGTGCTGAAGACGAAGCAAAATGCTATCGGTGTGGTCATTGTCTGGCGATCTGTCCGACCGGGTCTATTGCCATTCTTGGATATAACGCCGAGCAGAGTACGCCGCTTGCCGGAAACTTGCCCGCTGCCGAACAGATGGAAACCCTGATCAAAGGGCGGCGTTCGGTGCGTCATTATCTCGATGCCAATCTGCCCAAACAGGAGATTGACGATCTGTTGCAGGTTGCCTGGCATGCTCCGACGGGTCACAACACGCAAAAAGTGCATTTCACCGTCATCGACGACAAAGGGGTGCTGGCCCGTTTTCGTGACAAGGTGTATGACGGCCTTGAAGAGCGTATTCAACGCGACGGCCTGCCGGTGAATCGGGCATTTTTTGCCGATTTCGTTCGTGTCTGGCGTGAAAAGAACGTCGATGTGCTGTTTCGTGGTGCACCGCACCTGGTGGTGGCGTCGTCACCGCAGGTGGCCACAACCCCGGCCTATGACTGCTTTATTGCGTTATCCTATTTCGAACTCTATGCCCAAACCAAAGGCATTGGTACGGTATGGAACGGTCTGCTGACTTGGGCCATTAATGAACTGGTGCCGAGTCTTGTACACGAGCTGGGAATTCCCCAGGAGCATCAGGTCGGTTACGCCATGGTTTTTGGACCGGCTGCCGTGCACTATGCCCGTACCATCAACCGTGGACCGGCCAAAGTGGCTTTCTATCGTTAATTTCTGCTGTTTAGAGAGGACTGGTATGAAACAGATTTTCGAACCGCTAACGATCGGCCCGCTAGCTGTGAAAAACCGTCTGATCCGCAGCGCCACCTGGGAAAACCTTGCGGATGACCAGGGCCGAATGACACCTGCCCAGTTTGAGCTCTACGAAGAACTGGCCCGGGGTGGCGTTGGCCTGATCATTACCGGATACGCGTTTATCCTCGACGAGGAACGGGCCAATCCCGGCATGATGGGCATTCATGATGACAGCCTGATTGCCGACTACCGCACGCTGACGGATCGGGTGCACGAGCTCGGTGGCAAAATTGTCATGCAGATTGCCTATGGCGGCAGCCAAACGGGTTATCCGACCGAAGGACGGGAAATCTGGGGACCGTCCGCTGTGGCGGATCTGGCCACTGGTGTCGTGCCGACCCCCATGACTCAGGAGCATATTGATCGATTGATTGAAGCGTTTGCCGCTGCTGCAGCGCGGGTCAAACAAGCTGGATTTGATGGTGTCGAACTGCATGGTGCCCACAACTATCTGCTCAACCAGTTTTTCAATCCTTACTACAACCGTCGCCAGGACCAGTATGGTGGCAGTGTGGAAAATCGCGCACGTCTGACAGTCGAGGTGTTTGAGGCGGTGCGGCAACGGGTAGGGCATGACTTCCCCGTTATGATCAAAATCAATGCCGAAGACTTTATCCCTGGCGGATCAACCATCGACGACAGTCTTGTTCTCGCCAAGCTTCTCGCACAACGGGGGATTGATGCCATTGAAGTCAGCGGTGGAACCGGAGCTTCGGCAGATAAAATCCCGGTGCGAATGAAGATCAACAGCCCGGATAAAGAAGCCTATCACGCGACCTATGCGGCACAGATCGCTGAAGCCGTCAATGTGCCGATCATCGTGGTTGGCGGTTTACGTAGCCCCGAAGTGATCGAAAACCTGCTGGCAACTACAGCGATCGAACTGTATTCCCTGTCGCGTCCGCTGTTGGTCGATCCGCAGCTTCCATTGCGCTGGCAGCAAGGGGATCGGAGTCCGTCGCGCTGCCTGTCGTGTAATCACTGTTTGCGCAACACTGCCAACGGTGTTCACTGCATTTTAACCAAAGAAGGGTAGAATAGAAGATGACTGAAATGGCCTTAGTCGCCACGGTTGTGGCGAAAGCGGAACACCGAGAGATCGTCTATAACGCACTGGTGTCGTTGGTAGCGCCGACGCGTCTGGAAGAGGGATGCTTGGAATATCATCTCCATCGCACGGTAGATGATCCAGATTGCTTTGTCTTTTATGAACGCTGGCAAAGTGAAGCGCATTTGCAACGCCACCTTGAGAGTGCCCACTATCTGGCCTCTCAGGAAAAAATGGCTGGCTGTATTGCCGCCAAAAAGCTGCAGAAACTCTCGCGTCTTCCGTAAGGACTCCATAACTGATCAACCCAAAAGGAGACCGTGATGAATAAACGAACGCTACTGATGGGATTATGGATGATGGCTGTGGGGGCTGGCTCTGCCTTTGGGCAAACGGTGCCCTTACAGGTGCTGATGGTGGTGACCAGCAGTCCGGAGATTCGACCGGGGGAACCCACCGGTCTTTGGCTGGAAGAATTTGCCGTACCCTATCTGAAGTTTGTCGAGGCCGGATTTGATGTGACGGTGGCCAGCCCGCTGGGTGGTAAAGCACCGGTCGATCCGCGTAGCCTTAAAGATGGACAGCAGGTGCTTGACTGGGCGCGGGCCGCTGTGGAACTTGAACAGACGGTGAAGCTGGCTTCACTCACTGAAAAACGTTTTGATGCGGTGTTCTTACCCGGAGGGCACGGCACCATGTTTGATTTTCCCGATGATGCGGCATTGAAAACACTTCTCGATCGTACCGTCGCAGATAAGGGGGTTGTTTCTGCCGTGTGTCATGGCCCTGCCGGACTGGTGGCGGTAGTCAAGCCCAATGGTACGCCGCTGGTCGCAGGAAAAACCGTGACGGCGTTTACCAACGCCGAGGAACGCGCCGGTCAGTTGGATGATGACATGCCGTTTCTGTTGGAAAGCCGTTTGCGGGAACTGGGGGCTGAGTTTGTTGAAGGGCCTCTATGGCAGAGCCATATTCAGGTGGATGGGTTGTTGGTGACTGGGCAGAATCCAGCTTCGAGTGGGGCTGCTGCGGATGCGGTGGTTGGTTTGTTGCGAAGCAGGTAGTAGCGGTCTTCCCAAGATGGGAGTTCCAACTGGATTTCACCTGTCTACATTGCTTGGTACGCACGTGACGTGGTCTTCCGCGCCCACACGTCGGGCCACTTTTGCGTCGACAAAAGTGGCGCAAAATCGACTCCCGACCATTGCGCCCTGCGGTTTCCCTCTCTCCATTCGCTTACGCTGTGATGTCGGCAAAAACTCGGCCTGTTTACAACAGTCCTCAAACAGTTTGCCGACGATCATCACATCAACGCTCACTCCGTTTGGCGCTACTGAACGGGAGGGATTAGGTGCTTAATAACAGGCTGTCGCAGGGTGGGCTCCGTCCCACCCGTTAGGTCGGTGCCACACCAGAGATAGAGAAAGATCAAAGAGTGTTATCAAGGTTTTACGCCAAAGATGATGAGTTGCAAGATTTGCCGAGCTAAAGGGAGGCAAGCCGAATCCGTGGAGCAAAACGGAAACAGACTCATTGTCGGTGAGCATAGGTTCAGGAGAAGTTCAGCTGGTTTTTGCATACTTTTGAGCAGCCAGTCAAAAGGATGTCGCCTGCCGGGACGAAACCCGGCGATTTTGACCTTGCCTGTAATCATTAAACAATAAAAAAGGCTCCCTGAATTCAGGGAGCCTTTTCACATCTATAAAGCGCAAATAAAAATCAACGCGCCCGCTGAGCCAGATACGCTTTGACCTTGTCCGTCTCAGCATCAATCAGCTCACACCGTGAATCACGTTGCTCAATCCCATCAAGAGATGCCGGACGCTCTGGATCCTGACCAATGGCCTGCTGCACGGCATCGCCAAACTTGGCCGGATGAGCCGTGGCCAGACAAACCACCGGAACATCGGGATCGCTGAGTTGCTCCCCAGCACGCACGCCAACAGCGGTGTGTGGGTCGAGCACATAACCGGTGCGTTGATGGAAATCACGAATTTGGTCAACAGTAGCGGCTTTATCCACGGTCAGAGAATCGAAATCCTCACGCACCTTGGCTTGCAACTGGCCGTCAAACTGCAGGCTCTTGCTGGTGGCAAAGCTTTCCATCAGGCCGCACAGAGACTCGCTGTCTTCGCCGAGCAGATAATAGAGATAACGCTCAAAGTTACTGGCAATCTGGATGTCCATGGACGGTGACAGGGTTTCGACGACTTCGCCGACCGAGTAATCGCCATCGAGAACAAAACGCGACAGGATATTGTTTTCGTTGGTGGCGAGGATCAGTTTATCCACCGGCAGACCCATGCGCTTGGCCATGTAACCGGCAAAGATATCGCCGAAGTTACCGGTTGGCACCGAGAAGTCAATTTTTTCGCAGCCGGTTTCGGGCTGAACACGGCTGTAGGCATAAAAGTAGTAAACGATCTGCGCCAGCACCCGCGCCCAGTTGATGGAGTTGACCGCACCGAGGCTGTACTTAGCCTTAAAGTCCAGATCGTTGAACGTCTCTTTGACGATGCGCTGACCGTCATCAAAGGTGCCGCGGATGGCCAGATTGAACACGTTGTCGTCCGTAACGGTCGTCATCTGCAGCTTCTGGATCGGCGACACTTTGCCGTCCGGGTGCATGATGAAGATATTGATGCGATCTTTGCCGCGCACGCCGTAAATGGCGGCACTGCCGGTGTCGCCAGAGGTGGCGCCAAGGATGTTCATTTTTTGATCGCGCTCTTCGAGCAGGTACTCAAACAGGTTGCCGAGGAACTGCAGTGCCACGTCTTTAAAGGCCAGGGTCGGACCGTGGAACAGCTCAAGAATATAAACGCCATCCTGTTTGACCACTGGGGTCACTTCCGGGTGGGTGAAGGTGGCGTAGGAACGTTCAATCAGCTCACGCAGGTCGTTTTGATCGAAATCATCGCCGGTAAACCGGGAGATGATGTCAAAAGCAATCTGCGGATAAGACATGGTCTGATAGGTGGCCAGTTGCTTGTCGTCAATAGCTGGAATTTCTTCGGGGAGCAGCAGTCCGCCATCGTTGGCCAGTCCCATCATGACGGCATCTTTGAAGGACAGGTCACGGACCTGACCACGGGTACTCATATAACGCATGTTTTTCTCCATTCAGTGTAATGTTGGCTGAATCATAACAGGATTGTTTCGTGAAGAAAAGAGGGCGTTACATCGGGAAATTCGGGACAATTTCAGTACGGTGTTGAGTCCTGAAATAAGGCTCAGCTGTAACTGTGAGAGTTGATCGCCACAGTTACAGCTGAGGGCGAAGCGTTTATGACGGTTTGACACGGAATGGCGTCTGTCAGGTCCTTTGACGATGGTTGTATCGCCACTACTTTTGTCGACGCCCTATTGACACTCGCCCAGCCGTTTTCCGGTCAGGATTTGCTCTGTCGTTCCGGCACCGGCAATATCGGTCACGATTTTACCGTTAAAGGTGTCGCCGGCGTAGGTAATTGTGCCCGTGCTGGTTGTACTGCCTTGATCACCATTACAGGTGATGGTCCAACTCACCGTATCACCATCGACTTTGCTCGAAGTAACTTCACAGTTGTTGTTTTGCTCCTGCGAGCTTTGTCTGGGGATCAGGTCGTCCTGAGTCAGACATGTGGTGTACGACGTTGGTGGCATGGAAAACGGCAAGTTGGCCATTTTGATCTCAGTGGTGATTTGCCAGCGTCCTTCATTCAGATTGACTTTGGAGGCATCTGATGAGGATGAACATGCCCACAACATTGTCAAAGTCAGACCAGAAATGATTAATATACTGAACTTATTCATGTTTCTCTCCGTTGTAAAGGGTGTTTTCGTTTGCGAAGCCAGAAGATTAGTTTTGATTCTGATTAATTGTAGTCTTTAATTTTAAAATTACAACGTTTGGTGGTCGTACTCGTCATTGTGTGTTCGAGATGGCGTGGTCGCGAAAAACAGGGTGGAAAGGTGTTTCAGTTTGACGAGCTTTTCTGCTTTTTGATAGGATCAAAAAATTGTGTCTACAGTTTGAGTTAACTTAAATTTCCCCCATTTTCATAATGCAAGGATGATTGACGTGGCGAATAAAATTGAGATCAACGAGCTGCGGTGTAAAGGGTGTGCGTTGTGCACGGTCGCCTGTCCGCAAGGACTCATCAAAATGAGTGCTGAACTGAACAAACAGGGATTTCTTCCCGCAATGATTACGGAAAAAGACATGGAGCGTTGCACTGGTTGTACTCTGTGTGCCCAAGTCTGCCCGGACGTGGCTATTGAAGTTTATCGGGGTGTTTAAACCCGTTGATGGAGGATTTTGTGACAAAACGATTGTTTGTAAAAGGCAATGAAGCGGTTGCCATGGGTGCTATTGAAGCGGGGTGCCGATATTATTTTGGCTATCCCATCACTCCACAGAGTGACATTCCCGAATATATTTCCCGTGAATTTTTGAAAATTGGTGGTGAATTTATCCAGGCCGAGAGTGAAGTGGCTTCGATAAATATGCTGCTGGGTGCCAGCGCTTGTGGCGCCCGTGCCATGACTTCGTCATCGAGCCCCGGTATTTCTTTGAAACAGGAAGGCATTTCCTACATGTCGGGCAGTGAGTGCCCCGGTCTGATCGTCAATATCTGTCGCAGTGGTCCCGGCCTTGGTGGCATTGATGCCTCCCAGGCAGACTATTTTCAGGCCACTAAAGGCGGCGGACAT
>PKUE01000122.1 GCA_002869685.1 Desulfuromonas sp. | reverse complement strand
GCAAGCAGTGAACGACATTCAGGGCTGAGATGTTTAAGACGCAATTTCTTTCCCAGACTGAGATAGCGCTCGGTTAAATTGTTAACCGCTTCAAGGCCGGAGTGATCGCAGACACGCGAGCTGCGAAAGTCGATTGCAACCTCGTCAGGATCATCATTTGGGTTGAACTGGTCGTGAAATGAACGCACCGAACCGAAAAAGAGTGGTCCGTTCAGGTGGTAGGTTTTGACACCGTCGTCATTGATAGAGGACTCGGAGTCGATGCGTCGGGCGCTCTGCCAGGCAAACACCAACGCTGACACGATCACGCCGGTTGCGACTGCGATGGCCAGATCGGTGAAGACGGTAACGGCAGAGACCAGCACCAGGACCAGTGCGTCAGCAAACGGAATCTTGTGCAGGATGCGCAGGCTTGACCAGGCAAAGGTGCCAATGACCACCATGAACATGACCCCGGTTAATGCTGCCAGTGGAATCATTTCAATCAGGCTGGAAGCAAAAACGATAAAACACAGCAATGCCAGTGCCGCGGTGATGCCGGACAGGCGGCCACGCCCACCGGAGTTGATGTTGATGATGCTCTGGCCGATCATGGCGCAGCCGCCCATACCGCCAAACAGGCCGGTGACGATATTTGCAACGCCCTGGCCGATACATTCCCGATTGCCGCGACCGCGTGTCTCAGTGATTTCATCGATCAGTGTCAAGGTCATCAATGATTCGATCAGGCCGATGGCGGCAAGAATTACGGCGTAAGGCAGGATAATTGCCAGACTGTCAAGGTTGGGTGTGATCAGCGGCAGATGAAATGACGGTAAGCCGCCGGCTACCGACGCAAGATCGCCGACGGTGCGTGTGTCGAGGTGAAAGAGATGGACCAGGCCGGTGACGACGAGAATCGCTGCCAGGGCTGAAGGAAAGGCTAGCGTGATCCTGGGCAGCAGGATGATGATGGCCATTGTTAGTGCGACCAGGCCGAGCATCATGTAGAGAGGTGGACCTTGCATCCAGTGTAATTGACCTGCTGCATCGGCGATTTTGAATTGGCCGAGTTGAGCGAGAAAAATCACAATGGCAAGACCATTGACGAAGCCAAGCATGACCGGGTGGGGAATCAGGCGAATGAACTTGCCAAGGCGCAAAGAGCCCGCGGTGACCTGGAGTATTCCCATCAGGACGACGGTGGCAAACAGGTATTCAATACCCTGTTCGCTGACCAGGTCGACCATGACGACAGCCAGGGCTCCGGTAGCGCCGGAGATCATACCCGGTCGTCCACCGATGACGGCTGTGATCAGCCCCATCATAAAGGCGGCATACAAGCCAACCAGAGGTTCGACTCCGGCAACAAAGGCGAAGGCGACGGCTTCGGGGACGAGTGCCAGCGAGACGGTGAGGCCGGAGAGGAGGTCTGCTTGGGCATTGGCGGATTTTCTGACAATAAAATCAAACATTTGCTTCCTTAAATAGTTGAATTTACAAAGTAATTGAAAAAAGACGCCGATTGTATTGGTTTGAGGTGGCGCAGGCAAGTTAGTTTTTCGCCATGTTGAGCTTGGGTCGCTTGGTTTTTTGCCCTTGTCGACTGCTTACGGTGGGGCAGCTTCCTTCACACGTCTGTGTGAGTGGACGATACATTTTAATTTTATTCACTCCCGGTTTCTCTGCCCGATTAATGATGAAAGCGCCAGTTTTTTGGGGTTGCTCATGAATTGTGCGCAACATGCCGATATGGCGTAAATTTTTTCATCCCTTTAATGCGTCAGTTAGTGTACAATGAGCAAATTCGTGGTAGAAACTGCGATAAATTGTAACGCGTAAACTGGCTGGCAATGATGCCTGCTGGTGGTCTGACAAGGTAACGGTGCCTTTTCTTCTGATGTTGTATTCAGAGGGAGAGGTGCCGTTTTTTTTTGTCCACATTCAGAGAAAAGAGAGGGAGGCATGAAAAAAATCGAATGTATTATCAAGCCCTTTAAGCTGGATGACGTCAAAGATGCACTAACCGAGCTTGGCATTACCGGAATGACTGTAAGCGAGGTGCGTGGTTTTGGCCGTCAGAAAGGGCACAAGGAACTCTATCGTGGTGCCGAATACCAGATCGATTTTGTTCCCAAGGTCATGATCCAATTAGTTGTCTCCGCCGATCAGGTCGCCGAAGTTGTTGCTGTGCTGCAAAAAGCTGCCTGCACCGGGCATATCGGTGATGGCAAAATCTTTGTCTCCCCCATTGATGAAGCGATCCGTATCCGTACCGGTGAAACGGGAAAAGACTCTCTTTAACTTGTCGTTATTAACCTAACAGGAGGTAACTATATGAAACGCACTCTTTCTCTCGTTGTCTTGGCCGTGTTGCTGGCCCTGCCGGTATTGGCTTTAGCCGACGAGGCACCACTGACTCCCGATGATGTTCAAAATAACCTGAACTTTGTTTGGACTCTGGTCGCAGCTTTTCTGGTCTTTTTGATGCAGGCCGGTTTTGCCATGGTCGAGGCCGGTTTTACCCGGGCAAAAAATGCTTGTAACATCATGATGAAAAACATGATGGATTTCTCGGTCGGAGCATTGGCTTTCTGGGCCGTTGGTTTTGGTCTGATGTTTGGAACCACCAATGGCTTCTTCGGCACCAGCGATTTTTTCTTCAGCGGAGCCACGGGTGATGGTGAAGCGTGGAACTATGCGTTTTGGATGTTCCAGGTGGTGTTTGCTGCGACGGCTGCAACCATCATTTCCGGTGCTGTTGCTGAACGCACCAAGTTCAGCGCATATCTGGTTTACTCGTTCTTTGTTTCTGCACTGATCTATCCGGTTTTCGGCTCTTGGGCCTGGGGCAGCCTGTTTCACGGCAGCGGCTGGCTTGAAGGCATGGGCTTTATCGACTTCGCCGGTTCGACAGTGGTTCACTCCATTGGTGGCTGGCTGGCTCTCGCCGGTGCTATCGTTGTTGGCCCCCGCATCGGTAAATATACCAAAGAAGGCAAAGTGAAGCCGATCCCCGGTCACAATATCCCTGTGGCTTCTCTGGGGGTTTTTCTACTGTGGTTTGGCTGGTACGGATTTAACCCCGGCTCAACAACCACCGGTGATTCTTCAATTGCGATCATTGCTGTAACGACAACACTGGCTGCTGCTGCCGGTGCATTTTCGGCAATGCTGCTGACCTGGTTCAAGTATGGCAAGAGCGATATCGGTATGACTCTGAATGGTGCTTTGGCCGGTTTGGTTGGTATCACCGCTGGTTGCGCCAATGTCTCTGCTCCGTCTTCGGTGATCATTGGTCTGGTTGCCGGTGTGCTGGTGGTGTTCTCGGTCCTGTTCTTTGACAAAATCAAGGTTGATGATCCCGTTGGTGCGGTTTCCGTTCACGGTGTGTGCGGTGCCTGGGGGACTCTGGCCGCTGGATTGTTCGACAGCGCCGGTTTCTCCATGCATACCATTGGTGTTCAGCTGATCGGTATTGCCGCTTGTTTTGTATGGGCGCTCGGCGCAGGTTTGATCCTGTTCAAGTCTATCGATATGGTCATTGGTATGCGCGTCACGGCAGAAGAGGAGATGACCGGTCTCGATTTCTCCTAACACGGTGCCAGTGCCTATCCCGATTTCCAAACCGTTCACCTTGGTGGCGGTGGTAAGCCAGGTGGTCAGTCATAATTAAAACGCTCATGTGCAGTGGCCGCAGTGGTCGCTGCATAGGGCAGTCTTAGAGCCCTCCAGCCATTCAGGTGTGGAGGGCTTTTTTTGTTGTCAGCGTTGTTTGCCAGTGAGGAGTAGAAAATTGATCAGGCCCTCCTTGGTTACGGCGGACTGAAGGCAATTGTTAAATTGATTGCTATTAAAAAATAGCCATGTTACACAGGGCGTTTCAAGGATTCGACATTTTCTTTGACACTTATCTGTTTAATTAGAAAATTAGATAGGTTAGTTTTCATGGTTTGAGCCGTAAAAGGTCCTTACTGCCTGGGCGTTG
>PKUE01000001.1 GCA_002869685.1 Desulfuromonas sp. | reverse complement strand
GAAATTCGCGCCGGAACCGGTGGCGATGAAGCGGCACTGTTTGCTGGTGATATGTTCCGCGCCTACAGTCGCTACGCCGAAAAACACCGCTGGAAGGTGGAGATCATGAGCTCTTCCGAATCGGGTGTTGGTGGCTTCAAAGAAGTGATTGCCATGATCAGTGGCGAAAATGTCTATTCCCGTCTCAAATACGAAAGTGGCACCCACCGGGTTCAGCGGGTTCCGGAGACCGAGGCCCAAGGGCGAATCCACACCTCCGCCTGTACCGTAGCGGTCCTGCCGGAAGCCGAAGAAGTGGACCTCGACATCAATCCCAGCGACCTGCGCATTGACCTGTACCGGGCGTCCGGCGCCGGTGGTCAGCATGTCAACAAGACCGAGTCGGCGGTTCGGATTACCCACATCCCCACCGGGGTTGTCGTGGCCTGTCAGGATGAAAAATCCCAGCACAAAAACAAAGCGCGGGCCATGAAGGTGTTGCGCTCGCGGATTCTTGATGCCATGGAAGCGGAGAAGAATGCCGAGATGGCCGCAGACCGTAAGAGTCAGGTTGGCAGTGGTGACCGCAGTGAGCGGATTCGCACCTACAATTTTCCCCAGGGCCGTTGCACCGATCACCGTATCGGTCTGACCCTGTACAAGCTCGATGCCATTATGCAGGGGGATCTCGACGAAGTGTTTGATGCGTTGATCACCTATTATCAGGCAGAGCAGATGGCGCATCAGGAGAACGTGTGACCGAACGCTGGACCGTCTTGAAGGTTCTGCGCTGGACCACGGACTACTTGAATGAGAAGGGCATTGATTCGCCACGCCTTGATGCTGAATTGTTGATCGGTGACGCTCTCAATAAAGATCGGGTCGGGTTGTACCTGTGTTACGACCAGCCGTTGCAGGCCGAAGAATTAGCGCAGATCCGTCAGTTGGTTGCCCGCCGTGCCAAACGGGAGCCGCTGCAATACATTCTTGGCCATACCGAATTCTGGTCGCTGCCCTTTGCCGTAAAACCGGGGGTGTTGATTCCTCGCGGTGATACAGAGATTTTGGTGGAAGAAGCCCTGCGACTGCTTCAAGGGCATGCCGATGGTGCCCGTATTCTCGACGTTGGTACCGGCAGCGGGGCGATCGCCGTGGCGCTGGCTCACAGTTGCCCCACTTTGCAGGTGGAGGCCGTGGATCTGCAACCGGAAGCGCTGGATCAAGCGCAGGCCAATGCAGTGCGTAACGGCGTGGAGCAGCGGGTCCATTTTCGCCAGCAGGATATGGCAGTACTGACGGGGGGACCGTATCAGCTGGTGGTTTCGAATCCACCCTACATCCGTGAGGATGAGATGGCCGGTTTGATGCCGGAAGTCCGTGAGCATGAACCGGCAGTGGCTTTGCACGCTGGCCACGATGGCCTCGATTGCTATCGGTTATTGTGTCGTCAGGCCCTGGCTCTGCTGCAGCCCGCAGGCTGGCTGGTTGTAGAAGTGGGCGCCGGTCAGGCAGAGACAGTTGCCCAACTGATGCAGCAGCATGGCTTGCAGAACACGTTCTGCCGCAACGATTATAACGACATTGCCCGAGTTGTCGGGGGGCAGGCGCCCGTGACAACTGGCGTGGCAGGTGAGGAATAAACGTGAAAAAAATTGTCATTCATGGCGGCCGCCGTCTGATGGGAACCGTTGAGGTGAGTGGGGCAAAAAATGCGGCGTTGCCGTTGTTGTGTGCCACGCTGTTATGCCCCGGTGAGCATCGTCTCGGCAACGTTCCCGACCTCAGGGATATCCAGACCGTGTTGCAATTGCTGGAAACCCTTGGGGCAACCGCCGTCAATGATCAAGGTCAGGTCCGCGTTAATGCTGATCAGGTCGTCAGTGTCGAAGCACCCTACGATCTGGTGAAAACCATGCGTGCCTCAGTGCTGGTCCTCGGCCCGTTGGTCGCGCGGCTCGGTCAGGCGCGGGTCAGTCTGCCTGGTGGATGTGCCATCGGTGCCCGGCCCATCGATCTGCACCTTAAAGGATTGGAAGCCATGGGCGCCGAGATCTCGCTTGATCACGGCTATGTGGAGGCCCGGGCAGAAAAACTGCAGGGAGCGACCATCTATTTTGATATCCCCACCGTTGGCGGGACCGAAAACCTGATGATGGCGGCAACATTGGCTGAGGGGACAACCATCCTTGAAAATGCCGCCTGCGAACCGGAGATCGTCGATCTGGCCAATGCGTTGAACGGCATGGGAGCCTGCGTGCGTGGTGCTGGAACGGATACCATCACCATTGAGGGTGTTGAAGCGTTGCAGCCGATGGATTATCAGGTGATGGCCGATCGCATTGAAGCCGGAACCTTCATGGTCGCGGCGGCAATGACCCAGGGTGATGTGCTGGTGGCCAATGCCGATCCCGACAGCCTTGAAGCGGTGATCAGCAAACTGCGTGAAGCCGGAGCTGAGGTTTCCCTGGGTGATGATGGGATCCGGGTCAAAGGACCGCAACAGATCAAGCCGTTGCAGATCAAGACCAGTCCTCATCCCGGGTTTCCCACCGATATGCAGGCCCAGTTTATGGCCATGCTGACCCTGGCCAAAGGGACCAGCGTGATTGCCGAGAACGTGTTTGAGAACCGTTTCATGCATGTGTGTGAATTGCAGCGGCTCGGTTCAAAAATCCGCATTGACGGCAAGCAGGCCCTGGTTGAAGGGGTTGACCAGCTGCTGGGTGCGCCGGTGATGGCGACGGACCTGCGTGCCAGTGCGTCACTGGTGCTGGCCGGTCTGGCAGCCGATAATACCACCGAGGTGTCACGGATCTACCATCTGGACCGTGGCTACGAACGTTTGGAAGAGAAGTTGCTGGCTCTGGGGGCGGATATCCGCCGGGTGTCAGTGGATGCATCGTGATTCCGTGACTTGCGATCGAACCTAACGAGGATGCTATGAGTGATTACATCACATTTGCCCTGCCTAAAGGGCGTATTATGCAGGATTCCATGGAGCTGTTTGCCAAAATCGGCATCACCTGCCCAGAAATGGAAGAAAAGAACCGCAAGCTGGTGTTTGAGAATAAAGAGGATAAGCTCCGTTTCATGGCCGTGCGAGCCACTGACGTTCCCACCTATGTGGAATACGGTTGTGCCGACATCGGTGTCGTCGGCAAAGACACCCTGCTGGAGCAGGACAAGGATCTCTACGAGCCACTCGATCTGAACTTCGGTTATTGCCGTCTGGTGGTGGCCGAGCCCAAAGCGTTGAGTGAGCAGGATGATCCGGCCAGCTGGTCCAATATCCGTGTCGCCACCAAGTATCCCAAAGTTACCGAGCGTTATTTCGCTGGCAAAGGGGTACAAGTCGAACTGATCAAGCTTTACGGTTCGATCGAACTGGCGCCGCTGGTTGGTCTGTCGGAGCGTATTGTCGATCTGGTCTCCACCGGAGCGACCCTGCGTGACAACGGCATGGTTGAAGTGGAGACCATCGCCGAGATTACCACCCGATTGATTGTCAACCGGGCCAGCATGAAGACCAAACACGAGCGGATTCGCCAGATTATCGATGGCCTGGAAAAAGTGATTGCTGACACGCCGAAAATCTCCCAATAAAAGGTGACCCATGATCAAGCTGCTCCGTTTTGACGACCCGGATTTTGCTGAAGCGTTCGCCCATATTGAGAACCGTGCCGAAGAGATTCCCGCCGATATCGATACCACGGTGCGAGCGATTATCGACGACGTGCAGCAGCGTGGTGATGCTGCGTTGCAAGAGTATACCCTGCGTTTTGATCGTCTCGATCTGAATGTCCAGGGGATGGAAGTCAGTGCCGAAGAGATCGCGACTGCCGTTGCTCAGGTCAGCGCAGACGATCTTGCTGCCCTGAAACTGGCAGCTGAACGGATTGGCACTTATCACCGTCGCCAGAAGCAGGAAACCTGGCTGTCCACCGACGAAAGCGATATTTTGCTCGGCCAGATGATCCGCCCGCTGGATCGGGTGGG
>PKUE01000061.1 GCA_002869685.1 Desulfuromonas sp. | reverse complement strand
ATGCTCGTATTTGTATTCCGGCAGCGTTCCCATGGCCTGACAGAAATCCTCCTGATGCACTCTTTTCAACCCGTCTTCACTCTCGGCGCGGTCGTATCTCTCAATGGCAAAGATCCGGGAATCATCAAGGTCATGAATGAATGAGTTGGGAACAGGCAGACCGATGGCACTGGCCAGAGCCATGCAGAACGCTTCATTTTCAACCGTGCCGTCTAAGGTTTCAATCGGCGGTTTGATGATGGTGTTGCTTGGGGCTCCGCCCTGGGGAAGCGCAAACTGTCCTTCTGAATAAAAGACGGGTAATTTATTCTGCACTCCGGCGAGTGAAAGCCGAAACCCGGACTCACCGGCCAAAAAGGGCTTTTGCGGCAATTCCTTGATAATGTGCGCCAATTCCTGGGTGGACACAGCGGTGTAGGTCATTTCTGCCGTGGATTGAACGCCATCGGGGTATAAAGACACTGCCCCGGCACAATCCCCGCCGATTTTTTCCAACAAGCCAAAGTCGTTGTGTGGGGAGACCCCCAAATTTCGCGCAATAACCTGGCGAATTTTTTGTTCGGGTAACAGATTGGCAAAGAAGGCGTGTGACTCATCGGCCACATAGGGTTCACTGCGTAAAGAGAGGGAAAGCGACAGGGGAATCGCGGAGGTCTGCAGCCAGTTTTCATGGTACTGAAAACAAAAGAATTTCTTTTCATCCAACCACAGATGGCCAACCACGGCACTGTCAATGAACACGACCAGTTTCGTTATCATGCCAGCCTATCCTTGGCTTTCCAGCCTCTGAATTGGGCGTGGAGTTCAATGCCTAAACACGCAGCGACCTGCAGAACTTTATTGAGCTGCACGGATTCTTTGCCATTTTCCAGCGCCGAAAGAAAGACGTGGCTGACCCCGCAGAGTGCGGCAGCATCATGAAGGGTAAGCCCATCCTCTTTGCGCTTTTGGCGAATCAGCGCGCCGAGATCGCCGGCGTTTAGAATTTCCATCGTTTACCTCCAGAATTCAACGTTCGTTTACTATAACACCTAAAACGGTCAGGAGAGATAAAAAATTCAATGATCGTTTACTTTTTATCTGGGACAAGCCCAATTTGGAGAAAATATAAACGTTCGTTGAATAAATAGGATGTTCGCTGGATTCCGCTTACTCATTTGATATGTGACTTTCATGCCTGTGCCTCATATCAAAATCAGGCAACGCGTTCAGATAAAATCGGCCAGAACCATAAGGTCTGTGTCAGAAACCACAACATGTTGTGAATCCCCTTGACACTCGCCACAATCTCGGATAAACATTACCAAAAATATCCACATTTCAATGTGGAGACATATATTGGATCACGGTGCCCAACGGGAGCTCAAATGTCCCCTGAGGCTTGATAGGGAAGAGGGGTGCAATTCCCCCGCGGACCCGCCGCTGTAAACGTGGACGACAGGCTCCATGCCACTGGTTTTGACCGGGAAGGCGCCTGAAGGATGAAGCGTAAGCCAGAAGACCTGCCTGATCTGAACACTCAATGATTCCTCGTGGTAAAGGGAGAGTGACTCGCGTGTATCAGGACTTCGAATACGATAAGTCCGCAGGATGCTTTGGCTCCTGCGGACTTTTTTGTGTTCAACACAGGCGATCTCTCCTGCCCGGAACAACTCGTGATAAGGAGAATCCCCCAATGCCTCAAAACCAGCCTATCGCATCACTGGTCCTGCCTCAAACCGTGGTCAAACGCGACGGCACCAACGTGCCGTTTGACAGTGACCGCATCCGTTTTGCCATTGCCCGTGCCGGTAAAGTCACCGGTGAATTCGACGACAGCGAAGCCGCCCTGCTCACCCAGCAGGTGCTTAAAGTGTTGCGCCATCGTTTCCCCGAGCAGGCCCCTAAAGTGGAACAGATTCAGGACGTGGTGGAACAGACGCTGATCTCGGCCAACCATTTCGCTACGTTGCGCGCCTACGCGGTTTATCGTGAACAGCACAACAAGCTGCGGCAGGATCAGAAAACCGTGGTCGATGTGGCATCGTCAATCAATGAATATCTCGACCAGTCGGACTGGCGGGTCAATGCCAACGCCAACCAGGGCTATTCGCTCGGCGGTTTGATCCTTAACATTTCCGGCAAGGTGACGGCCAACTACTGGCTCAATCACGTCTATGCCCCGGAACTGGGCGAAGCCCATCGCGACGGCAGCCTGCATGTCCACGATCTCGATATGTTGTCCGGCTACTGCGCCGGTTGGTCGTTGCGTATGCTGCTGCAGGAAGGCTTCAACGGCGTGCCGGGTAAAGTCGAAGCGGCACCGCCGCGTCATCTGTCCAGCGTCATTGGTCAGATCGTCAACTTTCTCGGCACGTTGCAGAATGAATGGGCGGGAGCGCAGGCGTTCAGCTCGTTTGACACCTATCTGGCCGCGTTCGTGCGCAAGGACAACCTGAGTTACGACGAGGTCAAACAGCAGATGCAGGAGTTGATCTTCAACCTCAACGTGCCGTCGCGCTGGGGCACGCAGACGCCGTTCACCAACCTGACCTTTGACTGGACCTGCCCGGACGATCTGAAAAATCAGGTGCCGGTGATCGGCGGCGAGGAGATGCCGTTCACCTATGGCGAGTTGCAGGCCGAGATGGACCTGATCAACCGCGCCTACATCGAGGTGATGACCAATGGCGACGACAAGGGGCGGGTATTCACCTTCCCCATTCCGACCTACAACATCACGCCGGATTTCCCCTGGCAGAGCGAAAATGCCGAGCGGCTGTTCAGCATGACGGCCAAGTACGGCCTGCCCTATTTCCAGAACTTCCTCAATTCGGAACTGCAGCCCAACATGGTGCGCTCCATGTGCTGCCGGTTGCAGCTTGATCTGCGCGAACTGCTCAAGCGCGGCAATGGTCTGTTCGGTTCGGCTGAACAAACCGGCTCCATCGGCGTGGTCACTATCAACTGCGCCCGCCTCGGCTATCAGTTCGCCGGAAATGAGGGGGAACTCTTTGCCCGTCTTGATGAATTGCTGGAGCTGGCCCGTACCAGTCTGGAAGTGAAACGCAAAACCATCCAGCGGCAGATGGATCAGGGTTTGTTCCCCTACACGCGCCGGTATCTCGGCACGTTGCGCAACCATTTCTCCACCATCGGTGTGAATGGCCTCAACGAGATGATCCGCAATTTCACCCATGACCGGGAAGATATCACCACCCAGATGGGCCAGATGTTTGCCATCCGCTTCATGGACTACGTGCGACGGCGTATGGTCGAGTATCAGGAGCAGACCGGCCACATGTACAACCTCGAAGCCACTCCGGCGGAAGGCACCACCTACCGCTTTGCCCGCGAGGATAAAAAGCGCTTCCCCGACATGATTCAGGCCGGAACCAGTGAGGCGCCGTTCTACACCAACTCGTCGCAACTGCCGGTGGGTTTCACTGATGACCCGTTCGAAGCGCTGGAGTTGCAGGAAATTCTGCAACGCAAGTACACCGGCGGCACCGTGTTCCACATGTACATGGGCGAACCCATCGGCAGCCCGGAAGCCTGCCGCAAGCTGGTGCGCCGCGTGCTGGAAAATTACCGCATCCCCTATCTGACCATCACGCCGACATTCTCGATTTGCCCGAAACACGGCTATCTGGCCGGAGAGCATCCGTTTTGTCCGCGCTGTGATGAGGAGTTGGAGGGAGCTAGAAAGACTGCTTGAGAAGGGATGATTAAAGTGAGCTTTATTGCTGGTGGGAACACTAAGCGGATTCGTGACTTGGTACGCCCATGACGTGGGCTTCCGCGCCCACACGTCGGGCCACTTTTGCGTCGACAAAAGTGGCGCAAAATCGACTTCCGTCATTGCACCCTAGCGGGTTCCCTCACTCCAATCGCTTACGTCGTGATATCGGCAAAAACTCGCTACCGCTCAAACAGTTTGCCGACGACCATCACGACGACACTCTTTGCGTTCGGTGCTGCTGAACGGAAGGGATTGGTTGCT
>PKUE01000121.1 GCA_002869685.1 Desulfuromonas sp. | reverse complement strand
GGCAACTTTGCATACTCTTGCTTCATGACAAAATCATCCACATACACAACCCTGGCACAGTACGGTGAATTCGGTCTGATTGAACGGATCAAACGGCAGGCCAAAAACCACGAGGGGATCGTTCTGGGAATTGGGGACGACTGCTCTGCCGCCCAAATTCCCGAAGGGAAACTTCTTCTGACCAGCAAGGATCTGCTAATCGAAGAGATCCATTTCCGCCGCTGCTGGACCGACATGTACAGCCTCGGCCGGAAAAGCGCTGCCGTCAATCTCAGCGATATTGCCGCCATGGGCGGCGTGCCTCACCACCTTTATCTCGGAGTCGGACTCCCGTCAGATCTGAGCATGGCGGAACTGGATAATTTTTGTCATGGCTTTCTCGATGAAGCCAACGAAGCCAACGTCACTCTCAGCGGCGGCGACACCTGCCGCAGCCCGGAAAAGCTGATCATCTCCGTCACCGTTCAGGGCAGTGTCAGTGCCACCGAGATGGTACGTCGCAGCAAGGCCCAGGAAGGGGAAGCGATCTATGTCACCGGCACACTGGGCGACAGTGCTCTGGCCCTCGCCCTGTTGCAACGCAACAAACTCCCTAGCGACTTCCTCTCGCAGCGCCACCATCGCCCAACACCGCGACTGGCCATGGGACAAGCCCTTGCCAGTCAGGGAATTGCCAGCAGTATGATTGACATCTCCGACGGACTCCTGTCAGATCTGAAACACATTCTCGACCAATCCGGCCTCGGTGCCCACATCGACCAGCAGCAGATCCCTCTGTCCCCGGATGTTCGCGATCATCTCAACAGCCACCCCGAGGATGAAGAACTGATTCTGCAGGGCGGAGAAGACTACGAGCTGCTGTTCACGGCCCCATCGTCCTATAGCAACGACCTGGAAGCGTTGAGCAACCGCCTCAACCTCCCCCTGACCCGCATCGGCACACTACTCAATGAGCGTGACGGCCTGACCCTCGTCCAGCTTGACGGTCAGGAGCGGCAAGTCGAAGCTCATGGTTTTAACCATTTCCGATAATTTTATTTCGGCACAACTTGACAAGAAAGGAACTGTGCATGCGCACTCTTCTCATCGTGGTAACACTTCTGTTCCTGGGGGTTTCAGCCCAGGCACAAACCACTAACGCCGATACCGTGCTGACATTAGTTCAGCAGCGCTTTTCCGCATCGCAACAGTCCGGAGCAATCCACGACTTCAGCGCCGATTTTTATCAGAAAGCCTACATTGCCAGCCTAGGACGCACCCGCACAGGTCGTGGCACGATCACCATGCGCTTTGACCATCAGGATCAAGACGATGCCAAAACTTTGCTGCGCTGGATCTATCAGGTCCCCAGCACACAGCAGATTGTCTCCAATGGTGACAGCTTGTGGGTTTATCTGCCCGACAACAATCAGGTCATGGTTTCCGAACTGGATGACTCCCTGGACCAGAGCAATGACCCCATGCTGTTCTTGCGCAATCTGGGTCGCCTTGACCACTATTTCACCCCGCGGCTGATCAGCCGGGATGATGCCAGCAGCGAAGACTATCTGCTGGAACTGACCCCTAAACAGCCGTCGGCCTATATCCAGACCCTGACCCTGACCATTCCGGCCTGGATCACAGCAAAGCAACCGCCGCTGGCCCTGCCACTGCGCCGCGCCGCGATCCTTGACCAGACCGGCAACCAGACCGAAATTGAATTTCGCCATGTGGTTCTCAACCAATCACCTGAAGACGCACTGTTTGTCTTCGAACTTCCTGAAAAGGTTGAAATTATCAAGGCGTCTGATTTAAAGTTGAACCTCAAATAAACCCGGCACGACTCATTTATCAGGGAGATGAACCCATGCCCAGTTTTGACATTGTTTCAAAGATTGATCTGCAGGAAGTTGACAACGCTGTAAACCAGACCCGTAAAGAAGTCAGTCAACGCTATGATTTCAAAGGCACCCACAACGAGATCGATCTCAATAAAGATGCTATCGTCATCCTGGCAGCTGATGACTACAAGCTCGATGCCATTATGGACATCCTCAAAGGCAAACTGACCCGGCGCAATGTCTCTGCCAAGTGCCTCGATCCCGGCAAAAAGGAAAACGCCTCAGCCGGTGCCGTGCGCCAGACCATCAACCTGGTCCAGGGCATCTCTAAGGAAAAGTCCAAAGAACTGGTCAAAATGATCAAGGACACCAAACTCAAAGTCCAGCCTCAGATCATGGAAGATGAAGTTCGTGTTGCCGGCAAAAAAATTGATGATCTGCAAGAAGTCATGCAGATGCTGAAAAGCAAGGATCTCGACATCGAACTGCAGTTTGTCAACATGCGTTCCTGATCCTGCCACACCCTTAACAACAGCGCTTCACAGCCTGCGGAGTACCCCATTTTGTCCAAGGAAAAAGTTTGTCTTGTCAGCCTCGGCTGCCCGAAAAACCTCGTCGATGCTGAGGTCATGCTCGGCCATCTGCCGCCGGAACGTTTTGAAATCACCACCGACGAAGAAGCGGCCGATATTCTGATCATCAATACCTGCGCTTTCATCAATGATGCTCAGGAAGAGTCGGTTGACACCATCCTCGAAGCCAGCCGCTTCAAAGAGGAAGGGCGCTGCCGACTCTTGATCGTCAGCGGTTGCCTGCCACAACGCTACCGTGATGAGTTGGCAGGCGAATTGCCGGAAGTCGACCTGTTTATGGGAACCGGCGATGCCGCCCGCATTGTCGAGTTGATTGACCAGTGGCAAGGCTCACAACAACAGCTCAACGCCACCAGCGCCGACCCACAGGCACTCTACGACCATACGACACCACGGGCCAAAGCCTCACCGTTTTACAGTGCCTATGTCAAAATTGCCGAAGGCTGCTCCAACCACTGCTCCTACTGCATCATTCCGCAACTGCGTGGCATGCTGCGCTCTCGCAGCATTGATTCCATTGTTCAAGAAGTGACGAAACTGGTCAAAGACGGGGTTAAAGAGATCAATCTGATCGCTCAGGACATCACCGCTTTCGGCCAGGACCGCAACGATGGTGCGACCCTGGAAAAGTTGCTGTGCGAACTGGTCAAGATCGACAACCTGAGCTGGCTGCGGCTGCTTTATGCATACCCCGATGGCATCAGCGATGACCTGATCGACCTGATTGCCCGTGAAGACAAGATCTGCAACTATCTCGATCTGCCGCTGCAACACATAAACAACGAAATTCTGTCGATGATGAACCGACGCATTGATGAAGAGGGGATTCGCCGACTGATCGGTCGGATGCGACAACGCATTCCCGATATGACTCTGCGGACCTCGTTTATTGTCGGTTTTCCCGGTGAGACCGACGCCCAGTACCAGCAACTGCTGGAATTTGTCGAAGAGGGTCACTTTGATCGCGTTGGCGTGTTCCGCTATTCACGTGAAGAGGGCACTGCCGCCGCCAAACTCGACCAACAGATTGATGAAACCGTCAAGAAACGTCGGCTCGATAAACTGATGAAAGCGCAGAGTCGGGTTTCTTTCCGCAAACACCGCACCCTGGTCGGTCAGGTGGTGCCCGTGTTGATCGAAGGCTACAGCGAGGAAACCGAGTTGCTGCTGCAGGGACGCAGCCCGAGCCAGGCGCCGGATATTGACGGTCTGGTGTATGTCACCTCAGGACAGGCGGATGTCGGCGATATCGTCGATCTGAAAATTACTGACACCACCGAATATGATCTGATTGGTGAGATGGTGGGGTTTGAAGAGTAGCTGAGGGTCATAATCAAGGCCGCCGAGTTTCGGCCCGGCAACCAGCTCCCTTTTGGCCTACTTCCACGTGGGTACCAAACCTCAGAACCGGAAGAACCACGCCTGAAACAACACCGTTGAGTCGGATAGACAAACGGCCCCGAAGCATCTCACTCCGGGGCCGTTCCTGTTTCAGATTAGTCCGATCATGAAATATGCAGCGTCAACTCGCCCTGCTCAACGCCAACCTCAATGGTACTGTCATCGAAAACCTCACCGGCGATAATCGCCCGGCCAAGGCGCGTTTCCAACTCGTGTTGCAAAAACCGCTTAAGTGGCCGCGCCCCGTAATGAGGATCGTAAGCCCGATCACACACCAGCTGCTTGGCCGCGGCATCCAGTTCGATGGTGATACGTCGATCGGCGAGGCGCTGTTGCAATTCTGCCACCTGCAGATCGATGATCCGGGCCAACTGGTCCCGTTGCAGTGGCTGGAACAGCACGGTGTCATCCACCCGGTTCAGAAACTCTGGGCGAAAATGCTGACGTAACTGGCCCAGCACCGCCTGACGCGTCGCTTCACTGATCTCGGCTCCACCCTCATCCTGCAGCAGATAATCGGCACCGATATTCGAGGTCATAATGATGACGGTATTCTTGAAATCCACCGTCCGACCATGGGAATCGGTCACCCGCCCATCATCCATGATTTGCAGCAGAACGTTGAAAATATCCGGATGGGCCTTTTCAATCTCATCAAACAACACCACGGAGTAGGGTCGCCGCCGCACCGCTTCAGTCAGCTGACCGCCCTCGTCGTAGCCGACGTAGCCGGGAGGAGCCCCCACCAGGCGGCTGATGCTGTGTTTCTCCATGTACTCGGACATGTCGATCCGCACCATGTGCTCCTCACTGTCGAACAGTGCCGCAGCCAGTGCGCGAGCCAGTTCGGTTTTACCAACCCCGGTCGGACCAAGAAAGATAAATGACCCCATGGGCCGCTTCGGATCTTTAATCCCCGCCCGGGCGCGAATAACCGCATCACTGACCAGTTGCACCGCTTCATCCTGACCGATCACCCGTTCGTGGAGATGCTCATCCAACTTGAGCAGTTTTTCCCGCTCACCTTCGAGCATCCGTTCAACGGGGATACCCGTCCAACGCGCAACAATACCGGCAATTTCATCAGCACCGACACTTTCGTGCAGCAACCGCTGGCCCTCGGGGCGTTCGCTGGCAGTTTTCTCCAGTTCTGCCAATTGCTGCTCCAGTTGCGGCAAGCGGCCATGACGGATTTCTGCGGCGACATTCAGGTCATAATCCCGTTCGGCCGCAGCCAGTTGCAGGTTGGCCTGCTCAATCTGTTCGCGCAGCTGTTGCACTTTCTGCAATGCCGCCTTCTCAACATCCCATTGAGCCCGAAACGAATCGACAATGTGCTTCTGCTCAGCCAGTTCTTCCTGCAAGGCTTTGAGCCGTTCCTTGCTGGCGGCATCCTTTTCCTTACCCAAGGCAGCTTCTTCGATTTCCAGCTGCATGACCCGGCGTGCCGCCGTATCCATCGCAGCCGGCATGGAATCGATCTCGGTACGTATCATGGCACACGCCTCGTCGACCAGATCGATGGCTTTGTCGGGCAGAAACCGATCACTGATATAGCGCTGACTCAGTGTTGCGGCAGCCACCAGCGCCTGGTCCTGAATATTGACCCCATGATGCACCTCGAAACGTTCCTTGAGGCCGCGCAGGATACTGATGCTGTCTTCAACACTGGGCTGGCTGACCACAACCGGCTGAAAGCGCCGCTCCAGCGCAGCATCCTTCTCAATATGGCTGCGATATTCGTCCAGAGTTGTCGCGCCAATGCAATGCAACTCTCCACGCGCCAACATCGGTTTGAGCATATTGCCCGCATCCATGGCTCCTTCGGTTTTACCCGCGCCAACAATGGTGTGTAACTCATCGATAAATAGAACGATGCGTCCGTCACTGCTGCGCACTTCGTTCAATACCGCTTTAAGGCGTTCTTCGAACTCGCCTCGGTATTTTGCTCCGGCGATCAGTGCCCCCATATCCAGGGCAAAGATGGTTTTATCGCGCATGCCATCGGGGACATCGCCACGGACAATGCGCTGGGCCAGTCCCTCAACAATTGCCGTTTTACCAACACCCGGCTCACCAATCAGTACCGGATTGTTTTTGGTTTTACGTGACAAGATGCGGATCACGCGACGAATTTCATCATCACGGCCGATCACCGGATCCAATTTGCCCTCCCGCACAGCCGCGACCAGGTCGCGCCCGTACTTTTCCAGCACCTGATAGGTGGACTCGGGATCCTCGCTGGTCACGCGCTGATGACCACGTACTTCGGCCAACACTTCGAGCAGGCGATTGCGCGTTAGCGAATACTGTCTGAACAATCGCCCCAACTCAGAACTTTTCTCCTCACTGAGCAAACCAAGCAGCAAGTGTTCAACACTGATGTATTCATCCTTGAGACTTTCGGCTTCGCGCTGGGCTTTGGTCAGCATCCGATCGAGTCGTGGTGACAGATAAATGGTCTCCTGGCCACTGCCGCTCACGCGAGCACGTCGCGCCAGAATCTGCTCAAGCTGCTGATGCAGATCGCGCCCTTTAATATTCAGCTTCTCAAGCAGATTGGGAATCAGCCCATCGGGTTGCTCCAGTAATGCCAACAACAGGTGTTCAGCATCGATTTCGGCATGCCCACGGTCCAATGCCAGTTGCCGGGCGGACTGTAGAGCTTGCTGACTGTTACGGGTCATTTGATCTCTTTGCATGGTAAGCCTCCTTGCAGGCAAAGCACGCAGACTGGCCCTAAATCACCTGGGCACCACTGCGGCCTAAAAATAAACATTACGCGTTATTCCAATTCAAACCCCATACCAAAACCGGCCCCGTGCAAATTCAGCAACTTACCAGCATTCTATCAACGCAGCCCTGTTCTGAGACGTCGCACAACCCCTCGCTGCGACAGGCGCAACGTTGCATGGCTGTCACAGCTCGGGCTAATGTGCTTGATTTTCAAAATTAAAAAATGTATCCTACCCATTCAACCCTCCTTGTCGCGGAGTATAGCTAATGCCTCGATTATTCTTCCTTTTTTGTTACGTTGCCCTTGTTTTTCCAGCAGGTTATGCCTATGGCCAGCAACAAATACTCACCGCTGAAAAAACGACCGAGTCCATCACTATCGATGGCCAGACAACGGAATCATTCTGGCAAAAAGCTGTTCCGGTAACGGTCCATGATGCCATTGCCAATATCGACATCCGGCTTAAAGCCGCTTACAGTGATGATACCATCTACCTTACGGCCCATTTTGCCGACGCTACGGAAGACCGTAAACACCGGTCACTGGTGTGGAATTCGGAACTGGGAAGCTATGAAAATGGTCCGACACGCGAAGACGTGTTTGTTGTCAAGTGGAACATGTCTCCGCATGATAACGACTTAACGCTTCATTCCGACCGCCCCTACCGTGCAGATATCTGGTTTTGGAAAGCGCATCGTACAGATCACAGCGGTCATGCCGACGATAAACTGCAGTTTTATACCACCACCCGTAAGAAAAACGGTCAACAGCTGATCTCAACTTCTGGGAAAGTCTTCTACCTGCAGCGCCTTGGTGATGATGGCGACAGCGCCTATCTGCCTAAATTGTATGTCAATTATGTTGAGCCCGTGGTTGAAAAATACGAATTGACCACACCCTCTTCCAGTCGGGCTGACATTTTGGCCAAGGGGGTCTGGAGCGATGGCTATTGGACGATTGAATTTGCGCGAAAACTGGATACCGGTCATGGCGATGATCTGCAGATGGATCCGGCGCGCCGCTATCACTTCGGGGTCAGTCGTTATGAGATTGCCGGTCGTGCCATCGAACCGGACAGCGACCAGCCCCTCTATGGCTGTGGTGATGTCGGTGAACTCATCGAATTGGTATTTGCTCCGGCCGCACAATGATTCCCTACCACTGGTTGAAAAATATCGGCTTGTCCCTGCTGGTTGCAATCCAGTTAGGCACAATTGCCATTGCCTGGCATCAGATTGATCAGGATCAGCATATCATCGACCAGATCAGCGAGCAGCAGACCCGCTCTTTTGAAACGTTGTCACGCCTGGAACGCCTGAGCCACGAAGCGTACACCCTGTTTATTTATGACATCACCGACAATTTCGTCACGGTCAATGACATCTCGGCGATTATCGCCAACTGCATCACTCTGACCGATTTCGCCGACCAACTCCCTGCCGAGACCAGCCGTCAGTCGCTGAACACAATCCAGAGGCAACTCAGGGAAATTCAACTGGCGCTCAGGTTGCTCGATTCAGCTCGCAGCCAATTCATCTCTGATACACCGGCTCTGGAACAACGGATATCTCAAACATTTTCAGCACTGTTCGACACTCAACGGTCACTTTACGACACGCTGGAGCCGGAGTTTGATTCACCGCTGGACACGCGTCTGCAAAATCTGGATGCCCTGTGTCAGGTTGCCGAGGAAACCTATCAACAGTATCTCAACACGCCAATCCATCAGCCACAGGTGATCGTCGCGCTGCTGCGTCAACTGCTACAGACACTGGAGGTGCTTGAGCAACAGCGGTTTCACTCTTGCACGGGAGATCATCCCAGTTGTCAGCAGATCAAAACAATCCGCATCAATGCTGAAAAGATCTGCAACAATCTGCCCGGCATATACACCCTCTGGGCGTACGATCCCAACCTGTCCTACCTTGGCGATGAAGTCAGAATTCTCAATCAGACATGGGACGACATCCATTCGGCCATGAATGTTTTGCTGCACAGTGAAAAAAAGGCGCTGGATGAAGAGAAGGAACAGTTGATCAGACAGATGGATGCCGGAAAATTCACCTTTATCATCCTGGCGATTGTCGGCTTTTCCAGTGCGGTCCTCTTTACCATCGTGCTCAGCCGGATTCTTCACGTTCGCCTGAACCGGGTGGTCATCGGTATTCAGGAATTTTCCCGCGGCAACCGCCTCTACCGGTTGGCAACCAGTGGGCAGGATCAGATTGCCACCGTCGCCCACGAATTCAACGCCATGGCGGACCAGCTTCATTCTCAAGAGCAAAGACTCCAGCAATCACAGCAGTTATTGGAAGAACGGGTCATCGAACGGACCTCCGACCTTCAACAGGCCAATGAACGCCTCATCCTTATGGACCAGGTGTTCAAAAATGCCCGTGAGGCCATTCTGGTTCTCGATGCTCAGGGCAAGATCATTCAGGTCAACCCCGAGTTCATCCGCCTGACAGGCTTCCCTGCGGAATCCATTCTGGGCCGTCATCCCGGCCTGTTCAAACAGGTTACAGAACAATCGGGCATCCATCGCCGCCTCCCCAACAACAGTGAATCGCTCTGGGAAGGTGAAATCATCCTGAACAATCGCGACAACACCCCCATCGCCACCTGGGTGTCCGTGTCCAGTTTTGACAACCACCGCGGGAATACGGCAGGCTATATTGCACTGTTTCACGATTTGCGCAAAATCAAAGAACAGGAAGAGCAGATTCGTCACCAGGCCCTGCATGACGCACTGACCGGGCTGCCAAACCGCATGCTGATGGCAGACCGGCTGAGCATCGCTATTGCCCAGGCGAAACGCAGTGAACGCAAGGTTGGCGTGCTGTTTCTGGATCTCGACAATTTTAAAAAGATCAACGACAGCCTCGGCCATGCGGTTGGCGACGAACTGCTCATTGCCATCTCGAATCAACTCAAAGAGGCTTTCCGCGATGAAGATACCGTCTGCCGTCTCGGCGGTGACGAATTTATCATTATCCTCGGCAACATCACTGCGACATCCTCCATTTACGATTTGGCCGAGCGCCTGTTGCACCGATTGTCCACGCCACTGCCATTGAAGCGACACACTCTACATATCAGCACCAGTATCGGTATTGCCATCTATCCAGACAACGGCAACAGCGTCAATGAACTGCTCAAAAATGCCGACATGGCCATGTACGCGGCCAAGGAGAAGGGGAAAAACACCATCAGTACCTTTTCGGCAACCATGGATGAAGCCCTGCAACAACGGCTGGCCATGGAAGACGCCATTCGCGCCGCCCTTGATCAGGATCAGTTTGAAATTTATTACCAACCCCAGATCAGTGTTGACGGAACAACGCTGATCGGCGCAGAAGGATTGGTACGTTGGATTGACCCCCAACGGGGGATCATCCCGCCTCTCGATTTTATCCCCTTGTGTGAGGAAACCGGCCTGATTCATCCACTGGGCGAAAAGATTCTGAGCCAGGTTTTTCACTTTGCTGCACGCTTCTGCGCACAAGAGGGCCATCGCCACTACCGTTTTTCAGTTAATGTGTCCCCGCGCCAGTTCTCTGACCCCAACTTTCTTACACTGATCAAAACGACGTTGCAGCACAGTCAGGCCCGCCCGGAAAATCTGGAGATCGAGATCACGGAATCGTCGATGATGCAGGATATCAATCACACCCGTACCGTTCTCACCGAATTAAAGGATATTGGCATCAGCATTGCCATTGACGACTTTGGCACCGGTTATTCGTCGCTGACCCACCTGAAACATTTCCCGATTCAGACGTTAAAAATCGACCGCAGTTTCATCAAGGACATTCCACAGGACAGGGAAGATCTGCGTCTGGTGGAAACCATCGTCTCCATGGCGCATCATCTGGGGATTAAACTGGTTGGTGAAGGGGTTGAAACCTCGGAACAACTCGACGTGCTCAATGCCCTCGGCTGTCAGACCGTGCAGGGATTCCTGTTTAGTCCTCCCGTCACAACCACGCAATTTGAACAGTTTTCCCGCGACATGACGGCAAAGGGGTCAGCTTAAATCGTTGCGGTCGAGTTTGAGTTTTTTCAGATGACGGTACAAGGTGGCGCGATGCACGCCGAGTTGACGGGCGGCTGCACTGATATTTCCATGGCAGGCCGCATAGGCGCGGCGAATGGTAGCTTCATCAAGATCCGCGGGCACCGCCGAAGGGGAAGGGGGATCATAGGGCGTGATCAACGCCGGTTCGTCACGAGGTCCTTCGTCTTCCCAGCGTGTCCGGACAAAATTCTGCCGTTCCCGAACCCATTCACTAAACGCCCGGGCACCAATCACCGGCGCATGATTTTCAACAAAAACCCGCTCCATGACGTTGCGCAGTTCACGGATGTTTCCCGGCCACAGATACGACTGGAGCAACTGCATGGCCTCGGAAGTCAGTTTTTCCACCTGACGTCCATAGGCATCGCTGAAGCGCCGCAGAAATTTATCCACCAGCAACGGGATATCGTCCCGTCGCTCCCTTAACGGTGGCAGGTGGATACGCAAGACGCTGATCCGATGATAAAGATCACTGCGAAAACGTCCATCCCCTACAGCGCGTTCAAGACCGACGTTGGTGGCACAGATAATCCGCACATCAATAGGTAATACCCGTTCTGAGCCGACCGGCTCGACCTGACGTTCTTCAAGAACCCGCAACAAACGCGTCTGGGTGTGCAACGGCATATCGCCGATTTCATCGAGAAACAGGCTGCCGCCGTCGGCCCGTTCAAACCGACCGCGATGACTGCGGATTGCTCCGGTAAACGCCCCTTTCTCATGACCAAACAATTCCGACTCGAGCAGGTCCTCACTGATCGCACTACAGTTCAACGCGACATACGGGCCATTGCGGCGGTCGCTCTCTTCGTGTAGCGCGCGTGCCACCAGTTCTTTTCCGGTCCCTGTCTCCCCGGTAATCACCACAGCGGCGTCCGACGCGGCATACAGGCGGATTTTGCGAAACACCTCCTGCATGGCGACACTGCGCCCGACCAGATTGTGAAAGGAATCCTCCTGCTGCGCACTCGACGAGGCAACAGGCTGGAGATAAACCACGATACTGTGGGTGCGGTAATCATCACTCAGGCCGCCGTCGACCAGTTCAGCGCGAAAACGCTGACCGCCGGGAAACTCAATCAGAATGTTCTGCAGGGATTGGTGCGACGACAGCACCTCTTCGGCCAGGCTGACCAGATGCGGTCGGACGCCTTCGAAAACGCGATGGGCTGATGCGCCGCGCGAAACCGGCGGGTCCAGTAAGGCGTTAAGCTGGGGACTGATACTGGCAACGCTCCATCGGCTGCCCAATGCGCCATGCAGCACCAGGTCCGGCGTCACCATCGGCAGGTTGGTCGTCATGTCATCGTGCATGTTGTTCTGGAAGTCGTGCAGACTGTTTTAAATATTCGCCAAATTCTGCGGCGGGCATCGGTCGGGCAACAACATAACCCTGCACTTCGTCGCAGCCTCTCTGTCGCATGAATTCAAACTGTTCTTCGGTTTCCACCCCCTCGGCAACAACGTTCAGCCGTAGACCGTGGGCCAGGGCGATAATCGCTTCGACGATAATGGCATCATCAGGATCAACGGTAAGATCTTTAACAAAGCTGCGATCAATTTTGAGCCGGTCAATGGGGAAATGCTTGAGGTAACTCAGTGACGAATAGCCGGTGCCAAAGTCATCGATGGAGAGATGGTTGCCGAGATCGCGTAATTTATTGAGAATCGTCCGCGCCAGTTCGGGCCGCTCCATCAGCAGACTTTCGGTTAATTCCAGCTCCAGCAGGTGGGGAGGCAGTTTGGTTTCGCGCAGAACACGGGCAACAATCTCCGGCAGATCACTGCGGAACTGACGTGCGGACAAATTTACCGCAACCCGCAGTTCCGTGTACCCCTGGTCATACCATTCCTTCGCCTGCAGACAGGCCCGTTCCATCACCCAGTTTCCAATATCAAGGATCAGATCCGATTCTTCGGCAAGGGGGATAAACACCACCGGTGAGATTTGCCCTTTATTGACATGGTTCCAGCGCAGTAACGCCTCGGCACCAACCACTTTTCCAGCCACCAAATCGATCTGTGGCTGATAATAAAGCTCCAGCTCATCTCGCTCCAGGGCCCGGTGCAGATCGGAATCGAGGAACAGGCGTTCAAAGGCGCGGGCATTCATATCCGGGGAATAGAACTGATACAGGTTGCGGCCGGTCTCCTTGGCCTGATACATGGCGGTATCGGCATGTTTCAGCAACAGATCAACATCATCAGCATCGGTGGGATACATGGAGATACCGAGACTCCCGGTACTGACCAGTTCATGCTCGTCGATGGACACCGGCTCCGCCAGCAGATCGAGAATCTTGCCGGCCGCCGTGACGATGTCATTTTGAGCATTAATACCGGTAATTAGAATGACAAACTCATCTCCACCCATGCGTGCCACACTGTCGCCTTGGCGCACATGACCTTTAAGACGATCCGCAACCACTTTAAGCACCTGGTCACCACAACCGATCCCAAGAGAGTCATTAATCTTTTTGAAGTGATCCAAGTCCAGCGCCAACACACCGACCAGCGCCCGTGAACGTTGTGCCTGGGCGATCGCCTGCTGCAAGCGATCCTTGATCAGAACCCGGTTGGGCAAGCCGGTAAGGGTGTCGTAATAAGCAAGCCGTTCGATCTCCTGCTGCGCTTTTTTACTGGCGGTGACATCATTGATAATCGAGGCAAAACGGTCCTTCTCCGGTCGCGACACCGAAACGTGAAACACCTTGCCCAACTTGGGCAGGGGCAACTCATACTCTTTCGGGATACCGTATTTGACCACTTCGTCAAGGATATGCAGATTGGGTGGAACCTCGCCGTAAAACTCTGTCGCCAATCGATTGATCAGTTCCTCTTCCGAAAGCCCCAGCATCTGGGCAAAGGCCCGATTTACGTCGTGCAGCACGTAGTCATAGGCCACACCATGCTCATCATAGTACAGTTCACCAATGGCAACCCCTTCCTTCATGGCCGTGTACAAAGAACGATACCGCTGCTCACTTTCCCGTAAAGCCTGTTCAGCCATTTTACGCGCCTGAATGTCGATAAAGCTTTCGAGGATGTAAGATTTTCCGTTCAGTTCAATTATGGTGGCCGTTTTGAGGATGGGGATCGCCTCACCGCTGCGGTTGATCAGTATGCGGTCTGAATTGTCGATTACCTGATTAAGATCCGTCAGTGGACACTGACCGTCGGCGGAAGGGCAAATGTAGCGGTGACAGATCGAACCGATAATTTTGTCAGGCGTGTCACCGATCATTTTTGCGGCCATGTGGTTGACATCGACAATCTGATGATTAGTCGGATCGATAATCAGAATCCCCGCCATCATGGTGTTGAGAATCTCTGTCAGACGCGTTTCCGCCTCAATCAGGGAGTCTTCGGTCTTTTTCCGCTCGGTGATATCACTAAAAATCAGAACATAGAAGAAGACATGATCATTGCTGTCTCGAACAGGGGTGGCGACCAGCGAATAACAGTAGTCGCGAAAACACATCTCGATCGTGCGTTCCCCCTGCTGGCAGGTGACAAGGTCTTCAAGAAAACTGCGACTGAGCAACCCGTAGCAGTCGGGAATCGCCTCAGCCAAAGGCATCCCCACCGCCTGGCGTGCGTCGACAGCAAAGCGTTCAACCGCCAGAGGATTGCAGGAATGCAAACAGAGATTTTCGTCCACAACCAGAATGGCCGCGCCGGTGGCATTGAAAATAGCCTTGAGTTCATCACGGGCGACCACCAGATCATCGTTGGTCTCCTTAAGATGTTCAAGAACCTGGGAGAAACTCTCGGCAATAATACCGATGGGATCAAGGGCCAGCAACGTTGCGTCATCCAATTCTTCCTGACGCAGGGGCAGGGTGCCCATGACTTTAAGCAGCTGATCTATCTTACTGCGGACATAGCCGATCACATCCTGTTCCAGCAGCAACAGACGCTCTTTCTCCTGCTGTAACTGGCGGAGCTGTTGTTCCAGCTTCCGACACTCAGACTGATGATCCACTGCGTCCATGATCGCGTTGTTACCTTGTGAAAATGCGGATCAGATAGCATCCGCTCTCTTTAGTGATTTCTACCTGATAGCCCATATTCTCAACAGCAGCCGGAATGGTCCGCGTTGCATCGCGGGCATCCGTTTTAATAACCAGTTCGATCGCACCCTGTTTCAACTGGTCTTTGTGCGCATTGATTTCACGCAACGCCGTTAACAGCGCTGAAGGGCAGATCTGGCCGCAAATGTCGAATTCTATAACGTTCAAGAATGATCCACCTATGCCAAGCGGGATAACAGAATTTTACTGCCGAGCCACAGTCCAGGGACCAGTCCGACGGCAAACAATATTGAGTTCCATGCCAGAAACGGGAGTCCCCCCATCAGGTGCCAGACATTACATCCCGGCGCCATACGTGCTCCCAAGCCAACCAGCAAACCACCTGCAATCGACAACGCATACTGTGTGCGGGGGACCCGATAAGTCCAACAAAACTCACCAACCCGTTTTGCAGAGCAGAACGCTCCGGCTAATATACCTACAATTACAGAGAGTTGCAAAGCGACAATCGCATCCATCTGCGGCCCTGCGCCACCGGCAACCTGCTGATGCATAAAGGGAGGGACATAGTACAGTCCCTGTCCGGTAAAATAAGCCGTTACCGCGACGTGATCCGGGATAATCAGCTGTTCAACCCAGGCTCCCATTTTAACATACATTGTTGTGATTCCCATCGGCATCCCGGTCAACACACACAGGACAACGGTGATCACCGCCATGCCGACCGCCGTCTGCCATGGCTGAATATATCCTTGTGCAACCGATGAAACCACCAGCTTGCCACGCCGTTGCCAAACGGCGACGCCAATCAGCCACAGTGCCAGCAATGGGACGCTGACCCACAAGGAATCGACACCAAGGGATTGCGCTACGGTTACCTGCTCCGTCACACCCCACCCCGCAGTGGTCTGCTTCCACCACCCGGAGATTTCAGCGTAAAGCGTTGCCCCAGCTATCATCGAGAGAAAAGCGCACAGTCCAAGGACATTGCCGGCGCCAGTTTTATACAGGCAGCCAACCACACAACTCCCGGTCAACACCATGCCCAGGCCAAAAACCGCCCCGCCGACCACACTACTTAAATTTGCATTTTTCATGAGAGGAGGTGGAACATAACTCAGCCCCCCGGACAAGCGGGTCAGCTCGAGCAGCAGCAGGGTCAAACCCAGCTGGACAAGTAAAAAACGCAGCATGGTGGCATTACGAAACATGAACAGGTCGCGCAACATACCCACCATGCAATAGTCCGAGCGAAACATCAGGTGTCCGGCAACCAGACCCGCCACCGAGCCGGTAATGATAATCAGCACACAGCTTTCCATCATCGTTTACTCAAACATAGGGGAAAGAGCAGGAGCAATGTGCGTTTCCGGCAGCCCTTTTAATTGCCAGAGTTGCCGCCGTCCAAATTTTAACATAAAAAGTGTACGTTTCGCTTCACCGCTATCATCGAACCCCTGCAAACCGGTAACCCCCTCAAAGTGAGCAACCCGAGCAAGCCCCTGACGCACCTGTTGTGGTGTCTGTACCGTACTGTCGGCAAAAACATCCAGCAGAATACGGGCACTGTCATAGCCCTGCGCCTCAAGGATCGACGGCACTTCCCCATAGCGCTCCTTGTAACTTTCGACAAATTCTTTCACTTGAGGATCCGGACTCTGAGCAAAGAAACCGTCACTGATGATACTGCCACGCACATAGCGCCCGGCCTGTGACAGCATCTGCGGCGAGTTCCAGCCATTGATCCCCAACAACTGAACATTTTCGATTCCGTAGTAGGCAATTTGTGGCGCAAGCAGAGCCACATTGTCGGCATAGTCGGGAATAAACAGCCCTTCAAAATCTACCGTCGGCCAACCTGGGATCGGTTCCTCTTCCGGCATGATTTCTTCATCGGTTTCGGCTGGCAGCTGTTGCGGAATGTCATCGATGGGCGCATCGGGATCTTCCCCTTTTAACAACAACAACTGGCGGCGGAAATCCGTGGCAGACTCGGCATAGGAACGCTGCTGTTCAATATCACCACCACGCCATTCGATCGCGGCGCGAAACAACTCGGCATATTTCTGCCCCATCTTGTTGTCCGGGTACAGGATGGCATAGCTGTTCAGGCCCAGTTCCTCAATGGCGTAATCTGCCAGAGCCTCAACCTGCTGCCGCGGTGTCAGAGAATTACGGAATACGTTACGCCCCAGTTGGGGCAGCCCATCCCGATACGACAGGGTGATAATCGGCACTTGCGATTTTTCTGCCTGCAAAACGGCCTGCATGGCTGCGTCACCGGTCAATGGGCCGATAACAGCCATCACGCGCTGAGCCTGGACCAGACGGCGAACAGCGTCAGCCGCGGCCTGAGGATCGGCACCACTATCCTGATAAATCACCTGAACCGATTGAGGGTTGTTGGCCATCGCCAGTTCAATCCCCTGTTTGACCAGTTCACCGAACGGCGCATAACGCCCACTCAGCGGCAACACCACGCCGATAGTTCGCTGATACCAGGCAGTACCATCAATCTCATCAAGCATTTTTGCCGCCGCAATCTGGACATCGACGAGATCCGCCTGACGCATCAACGGTTGCACCAGTCGCCGGGCATGTTCACGCTCACCGGCTTCCAGCGCCTGCCGGGCCTGAAAAAGGATAACCACATCTTTCAGCGGGGTATCGGCAAACATGAACGCCGCTTCGGTAATCATTTCCGGGTTTTGCTGGCTGAGAATCTGCTGCACTTGCGCGTAAAACCCGGGGTGAAAACGGCTGTCCGTGTATTGAAATGCCAGGCTCAGCACCACCAGGGCCTGCAACGACTGCCCCTTGGCATTGAGATACTCGGCACGGCACTGATAATACAGAGCCAGATCATCACCAAAAAAACTTTCTTCGGAGAGTTCACTAAACAGCGACTCAGCGTCCTTGAGCTGTCCCAGTTGCTGTAATGCTGCCACCTTAAGCAGGATGGCTTCGCTGGTCTGACGGCCCGGTTCGATCCGTTGCAGATAAAAAAGCGCATCTTCGGCTTTCTGCTCTTCCAAGAGAATCCGCGCCATCAGCAGATAAGCACTGTCGATATAGGGGCTTTCAGCGTGGTCCAGAAGATAGCTGCGCAAAAAAGACAGCGCCTGCTCGTTTTCGTTGCGCTGATACATCCGGAAAGCCGGATCGATTGACAGAGACACATCATCTCTGGCGGCCAGTTCGACAGCCAGCGCAGAGGTTGCCATACAGATCATCGCCAGTAACAGACAGGCCATGTGGCGAGAAAACTGCTTTATCATAATCGGATCTCCTGCACAGGGACTTCACTCGCCCAAGAAGATTTGACGACTCGACATATCTCACAAGCCCGGGGCAGCCACTTGGTGAAGATCGGCCGGAACCCCGTTTTTCATGAGTACGATACTCGCTAAACAAAAACAGCTGCACCCCATCGGAGGTACAGCTGTCTATTATAGCATAACTTTACGCTTGAAAGACACAGAGTCTCTGCATCATACGCCTAATCAAACATTTCTTTAACTTTTTCGAAGAACCCTTTACCCATGGGGTTAACCTCTTCGCCACCTTCACGGGCAAATTCTTCGAGAAGTTCTTTTTGGCGGCCGGTTAACTGGGTTGGTGTTTCCACCCGCAGCACAACCAACTGATCGCCACGGCGATAGCCGTGAATGTCGGAAATCCCCTTGCCCGCCAGCTTGAGGACTTTGCCGGATTGCGTTCCGGAAGGGACTTTCAGCTTAACTTTACCGTCGAGTGTCGGCACCTCCAACTCGCACCCCAATGCGGCCTGCACAAAGGAGATGGGGATCTCACAAATCACACTGCGGCCATCCCGCTTGAAAATCGGATGTTCCGCGACGGTAATCACCACATAGAGATCTCCGGCCGGACCACCATGCACACCGCTTTCCCCCTCGCCACTGAGCTTCAGACGCGTACCGGTTTCGACCCCGGCAGGGATTTTCAGCGACAGATTGCGCTTGGCTTTCACCCGCCCGGTGCCGCGGCATTCCGGACAGGGGTCTTGAATCTGCGTGCCACTGCCACCACAATCGGGGCAGGGCCGGGTCATCTGGAAGAAGCCCTGTTGATAACGCACCTGACCCATCCCGTTACAGGTTGAGCAGGTCGTCGGACTCGTTCCAGCTTTGGCACCACTGCCACCACAGGCTTCACAGCTGTGATGACGCGGGATTTTTACCGATTTCTCCGTACCAAACGCGGCTTCTTCAAAGGTGACTTCCAGATTGTAGCGCAAGTCATCGCCCCGTTGACCACGCCCGCGCCGGGAGCTGCCACCACCACTGAAGATATCGCCAAAGATATCGCCAAAGATATCTTCAAACGGACTGCCGCCAAAACCACCGGAAGAGAAACCTCCACCGCCGCGGCCATCCATGCCGGCATGACCAAATTGATCATATGTCGCCCGCTTCTGATTATCGACCAGCACCGCGTAAGCTTCAGAGACTTCTTTGAAAGTCTCTTCCGCCTCTTTATTGCCGGGGTTTTTATCCGGATGGTATTTGACCGCCAACCGTCGATATGCCTTCTTGATCTCGGCTTCGCTGGCGTTGCGGTTGACTCCCAGTACCTCGTAGTAATCCCGTTTTGCCAAAATGTGTTCCCTTTATACCCAAAGCCGTAACCGGGTTACGGCAAAATTTCGGGGCTGTTAATACAGCCCCGATCGGTTTTTGCATGGAGCAACAGACGATTTATTTCTTCTTCTCGTCGTCCACTTCTTCAAACTCGGCATCGACAACATCGTCATCACCGCCGGCCGCAGCTTCTTCGCCTGCAGCAGCTTCACCACCGGCCTCTTGTTGTGCCTGGGCGTACATGGCTTCTGCCAGTTTGTGAGAGGCCTGGGCTAACGCTTCAACCGCCTTGTTGATGGCTTCCGCATCATCACCTTCCACCTCTTTTTTCAGATCTTCCAGGGCCTTTTCGATATTGGCTTTGGTCTCAGCATCCACTTTATCCTCATGATCCTTGAGGGATTTTTCAGTGCTGTACACCAGGCTGTCCGCCTGATTGCGTGCTTCGATCAACTCACGCTTCTTTTTATCTTCAGCCGAGTGCAGCTCTGCATCTTTGACCATTTTTTCGATCTCTTCATCACTCAGGCCAGAAGACGCGGTAATTTTGATCGACTGCTCTTTGCCGGTGCCCATATCTTTGGCTGAAACGCTGATGATGCCATTGGCGTCCAGGTCGAAAGTAACCTCAATCTGGGGCACACCGCGCGGAGCGGGCGGGATATCTGCCAACTCGAAACGACCGATGGTTTTGTTGTCTGTCGCCATCTCGCGCTCACCTTGCAGAACGTGAACCGAAACAGCGGGCTGATTGTCGGCCGCCGTTGAGAAGATCTGGCTCTTCTTACACGGGATGGTGGTATTTTTCTCAATCAGCTTGGTCATCACGCCACCGAGGGTTTCAATGCCCAGAGACAACGGAGTAACGTCGAGCAGCAGCACGTCTTTAACATCGCCTTTGAGAACACCACCCTGAATCGCGGCACCGATGGAGACAACTTCATCCGGGTTAACCCCTTTGTTCGGGTTCTTGCCGAAGATCGCCTTGACTCTTTCCTGTACAGCTGGCATCCGGGTCATACCACCAACCAGGATCACTTCATCGATCTCGGATGCAGACAGACCGGCATCCTTGAGAGCGGTGCGGCAGGGTGCTTCCAACTTACTGAGCAGATCACCACAAATGCTCTCCAGCTTGGAACGGCTCAGCTTGAGATTCATGTGCTTGGGACCGCTTTGGTCGGCCGTGATAAAGGGCAGGTTGATATCTGTTTCCATGGAAGACGACAGTTCACATTTGGCCTTTTCTGCGGCTTCCTTAAGGCGTTGCAGCGCCATCTTGTCGCCACGCAGATCAATACCCTGTTCCTTGATAAACTCGTCGGCAATGTAATCGATAATCCGCTGATCGAAGTCTTCACCACCGAGGAAGGTGTCACCGTTGGTGGATTTAACCTCGAAAACACCATCGCCAAGCTCAAGGATCGACACGTCAAACGTGCCGCCGCCGAGGTCGAATACGGCGATTTTCTCATCACCCTCTTTATCGAGACCGTAGGCGAGGGCCGCAGCCGTCGGCTCGTTGATGATACGCAGAACTTCGAGACCGGCAATTTTACCGGCATCTTTGGTGGCCTGACGCTGGGAGTCATTGAAGTAGGCGGGAACCGTGATAACCGCCTCGCTGACTTCCTCGCCCAGGTAATCCTCTGCAGACTGCTTCATTTTCTGCAGGACCATCGCCGAAATCTCCGGTGCACTGTATTGCTTGCCGCGAGCTTCAACCCAGGCATCGCCATTGTCCGCCTTGACGATTTTGAACGGGCTGATTTCGATATCCTTCTGTACCGCTTCGGAATCGAACTTACGACCGATCAGACGTTTGATGGCGAACAGGGTATTTTCAGGATTGGTGACAGCCTGACGTTTGGCCTGTTGGCCGACAAGACGCTCACCATTTTCCGAAAAAGCAACCATGGAGGGAGTCGTACGCGCGCCTTCGGCGTTGGCGATAACAGTCGGCTCTCCACCTTCCATAACGGACACACAGGAGTTTGTGGTCCCTAAATCAATACCAATAACTTTACCCATAATTCATTCTCCTTAGCTGGGTTGAAATATCACATTAATTTTCTTGTGCCGCTGTTGAGGCACCGGAGTCTGCAACGGCTTTTGACACCATGACCAGTGCCGGACGCAACAAACGATCATTGAGCATATAACCCGATTGAAGAACCTGCACGACGGTGTTCGGAGCACACTCAGCACTCTCCATCTGTCCCATGGCCTCATGACAGGCGGGATCAAACGGTTTTCCGTGAGCTTCAACGGGAGTTACATTGAATTTTTCCAAAACTTTCTGAAACTGGCTCAGGGTCATTTCAACCCCATCGAGCAGGCTGGAGCTGTCCGCATCATTTTCACGCGCATGACTGACCGCGCGCTCGAGATTGTCGATGACCGGCAGAATCTCGCGCAAAATCGATTCGTTGGCAAACTTGCTCAGCTCCTCTTTTTCTCGCTGCATCCGCCGGCGGAAATTATCGGTTTCAGCCCGGGTACGCAGATAAAGATCTTTCTGCTGTTCCAACTCTGCACGGCAGCCGTCCAATTCCTCCTGCAATGCAGTCAGTGCCGCCGCTTCGTCACTGGGAGTATCGACGACCACTTCAGCAGTATGCTCCTCAGTAACGGCTTCTTCTGCGGTTTCCAGTTCTTCAACTTCCGGGTTTTTCTTTTTTGACACGATCGAAGTTCTCCTATTCTGACTCTATTTCCAACACGCGACTGACCAGTCGCGCTGTGTAATCCACCACCGGCACCACCTGAGAGTACGCCATGCGGCTCGGGCCAATCACGCCCAGGCTGCCAAGAATCTGTTCACCGCGCGTATATTTCGCCGTAATCAGACTACAACCTTCAAATTCCTGATATTCCGACTGGCTGCCGATATAAATCTGCACCCCTTCGGCCTGCTGGCTTTTATCGAGCAAATCAATCAAATGGTGCTTTTGCTCAAAAGCCTGAAACAGACGTTTCATACAATCAATATTGGAAAATTCCGGTTGATTGAGCACATTGGAAACGCCCTCAATGATCACCTCATCTTCAATATCGGAGTTAAACACCTTGCTCGACAGGGTCAAGGCATGCTTCATCAATTCATCGTAACGCGCTTTTTCTTCGCGCATCTGCTCGACAATATTGGCCCGCACTTGATGAATCGTCATGCCACTGAGCGAACTGTTGAGATAGTTCATAATCTGCTCAAGCTCATGGGTGCTGGGCATCTCGCCTTCCAGCTCGATGATTTTGTTCTGTACCAGTCCTGAGCGGGAAACCAGAATCACCAGCAGCCGCCCTTGCGACAAGGGCAGGAACTCTATATGGCGAAAAATGGTGGCGTCGAAACGCGGTGCCAGAACGATGCCGGTATAGCTCGACATGCTCGACAAAATACGTCCCGCTTTCTGCAGCAGTTCCTGCGTCCTCAAGTTGCCGGACTGACAGTAAGACTCGATATTATGCCGCTCTACCTCACTGAGGTTGCGAACCTGCAGAATGGTATCCACATAGAACCGGTAGCCCTTGTCTGTCGGCACCCGCCCCGCCGAAGTGTGCGGCGAAATGATATAGCCCATTTCCTCGAGATCGGCCATCACATTGCGCACAGTCGCGGGCGACAAAGGGAGCTTCTGCTGGCGGGCAATCGTGCGTGATCCCATCGGTTCCCCCGATGCGATATGCCCTTCAACAATTGCTTCCAGGATGCTCAGACTGCGCTCATTGAGTTCCATGACAATCCATTCAGCCACTAAAAACAACAAGCCGGACAGAACCGGCTGACAATTCGACCTGTTAGCACTCAAACCTCGGGAGTGCTAACAGAGGTGAAGATAACAACGCCCCTACCCTTTGTCAAGGTGCACACAGGGCAAAAAAGCACCCTTTAAAGCAGAAAATTTTCGATGTGGGAATTGTACAGAAGCCAGCCCTGAAGATTGAAGGAACAGCGGTTGCCGTTATGGCTTAAATCATGACCACAGGCACGAATACCTTCGGCAAAATATTCACAAAAATCCACCCCGTAGCGCTGCCGAAACAGGTCCAGATCAACCCCCTGGCAACAACGCAGGGCGAGATACGCAGCCTCGCTGATTGCCTGGTCATGGTTAAACGTTTCAATGCATTGCCGTGTCGATGTGCCTTCTTCGGCCAGCACCATATATCGGCATACATCATCAGGACATGCCCAGCGTTCGCCCCAACCACACGCACGGAAGCTGTGCGCCCCCGCCCCAATCCCCAAATAAGGTTGACGCTGCCAATAGCCCAGATTATGGCGGCAGGCCTCACCAGGGCGGGCGAAATTTGAAATTTCGTAATGTTCATACCCTAGAGAGGTCAATTCCTCACTGACCAGCTGAAAATGACGGCAATAGGTCTCATCATCCACCGGCTGCCAATCCCCATGTTGTTCGGCACTGGCCAGTGGAGTCCCTTCTTCAACCGTCAAGCCATAAACCGCCACATGCTCGGGGGAGAGCTCTGCCAACCGGCGACAGGTCTGGCGCAAGCTCTCATCACTTTGACCTGGCAGGGCGAACATCAGATCGACATTGATTCGCGAGAATCCGGCCCGCCGCGCCGCATGAACCACGTCCACCGCCTGCTGAGCACTGTGCGCCCGTTGCAGCCAGCGTAACTGATGTCCATCGAGAGATTGCACTCCGATGGACAGGCGATTGACGCCCGCCCGGCGATAGCTTTCCAAAGCCGCAACATCCACCGTTCCCGGATTCACTTCCATGGAGACTTCAACATCGTCACGCAGTCCATAATGATGGGTGGCACACTGAAGAAGCGTGGCGATTTGTTCCCCTGAAAGCAGGGAGGGCGTTCCACCACCAAAAAACACGGTCGAAAAAGGGGCACTGCCATACCAATCGCGACTCTGCTTCAGGTCCAGACACAGTGCCTGAACGTAGCGATCAAGATCATGTCCCGCAGCCACGACGGAATAAAAATCACAGTAGGGACATTTACTGCGACAAAACGGGATATGAAAATACAACCCAGACACACGCCCTCCTTACGACAACACCCTTAAACACAAAAACGCCGGACTCGACAGGAGCCCGGCGTTGCAAAACAACTCAGTGACAACGGTACAGCTTAGTGGAAATGGCTGCCGTTAATCAGCATATGAACAGCGATACTGGCAGCGTAACCCAGGGCAATTGCCGGGGTGAACACCAGGTGACGACCAAAGGTGTAGATACCGCGAGCGGTACCCATCAGGGCAACACCAGCCGCCGAACCAATCGACAACAGACTGCCACCAACACCAGCAGTCAACGTGACCAGCAGCCAGTGACCGTGAGACATATGCGGCTCCATGGTCAGAACAGCGAACATGACCGGGATATTGTCAACAATTGCCGACATGATCCCCACCAGAACGTTGGCATAGAAAGGACCGAGACCGGTGTACATTGCGTGGGAAGCCATTGCCAGATAACCGAACTGACCCAGACCACCGACACAGAGGATAACACCGTAGAAGAACAGCAGCGTATCCCATTCAGCGCGGGCAATCTTGCGGAACAGATCAAAACCATGGTGCATCTCTTCGCTGGTCATGTCCATCGGACCATCCGCCATCATCGCCGCGTGCTCTTTACGCTTGAGATAGTAGGAGAACATGCCCAGGTAACCCAGACCCAACATCATACCAGCTGCCGGGGGCAGGTGGAGGAAGTTGTGGAAAGAGACGGCTGTTACGATGGTCAACAGGAACAGAACGATGATGCGACGAGCGCCCATCTTCATGCTGACTTTTTCGTCGAGAGCTTGAGGGGTTTCTTTGCTGATCATAAAGTTCATGATCAGAGCCGGCACCAGCCAGTTCACCAGCGAAGGCAGGAACAATGCAAAGAATTCACCGAAATCAACCATCCCCTTCTGCCACACCATCAGCGTGGTAATATCACCGAACGGGGAGAACGCGCCACCG
>PKUE01000066.1 GCA_002869685.1 Desulfuromonas sp. | reverse complement strand
TGCTGTGGAAGCCCTGACCGTTTTAACCGGTCAGGGCTTTTTTAATGCCTTCAGCCAGAGGAGTGATCGGGACGGTGAGGTCGGTGCGCCACGATTGATCATGGCAGGTTGCCCCACGGATCAACATACTGATCTGGTCGCTGGTGACGGGGTATGTGGCAAATTGCTCCAAAGCCCGAGTCATTGCGCGCATCAAACCGAGTGGTTGGTGTAACTTGAAGGGGCGCTGGCGGCCAATGGCTGCTCCGAACAGATCGATCAGTTCATTGTAGGAGCAGCATTCATTGCCACAGCACTCGTATGTTTTGCCAATGCTGATCTTGCTTGTCAGTGCGTTGGCAAAACCGCTGGCAATATCGGTTACAGCAACTGGCGAGAGCTGATATTGCCCGTTGCCGATGATCGGGATGATGGGCAGGAAGCGCACCTGTTGGTGGAGCATATGAGTGAATTCGCCGCCCGATCCGTAAATAAGGGCCGGACGAAAGATGGTCCACTGCAGGGGGGAAGTGCGAACGATTTGTTCTGCAGCCCATTTGCTGCTCATGTAGTCTTCATTTGCGTCTGCGTGTGCGCCGAGGGCACTCATGTGCAGGTAACGTGTGATGCCGGCGGCCTGTGCGGCGGTAACAATATTGCGGGTGGCATTGACGTGAAGACGTTCAAAGGTGATCCCTTTGCGGGGGAAAGGACGGATAATGCCGACCAGGTGGATAACGGCATCACAGCCTGTGAGCGCATTGTGCAGAGTTTCGGGGATGGTGACGTCGCCCTGTACTGTTTCTGCGTGGTCAAGGCGAGAGAGTTGAGTGGCCGGGGTGCGTACTAAACAGCGCACAGAGTGTCCCCGGGTGAGGAGTGCTTGAATAATGTGGTGTCCAACAAACCCGGTTGCACCGGTAAGAAAAATCTTCATAAGATCCTCCTGTCATTGTTGCGGATGATCTTAGAGTATAGCAAATAGTGGCTAAGATCCTGCATTTTTACACAAAGTAGATAAAATTGGCAGGATGGAATGGATGTTTGCATATTTTTACAGAAACAGTGTTTTATTTGTTTGGGAAGTGGTTGAGTATACGGTATTTTTTGCCCTTTTGAGGTGCGTGAAATCGGTGCTTAAAAAGTCATTTTTTTTTGAATGTATACTTCGTAAGTGCCTGTAAAATTAGGGTTAAATCGATAGCGGATTGCATACAGTATACCCTATTTTTCCCTTGACAAAGGGGGCGTTTTGACTTAACTTGCACGACGCTAAAATTAGTGAATTATGCATTGTTTAGAAAATATTAAGTAAACCCTGTCAGGAGGAGCTGTTCCATGCTTGAGAGTTATCTGCCGATACTCGTCCTCATAACCGTTGCCCTGTTATTTGCAATCGGTTCAGTGACTTTTTCGTTTCTTTTCGGCCCTAAAAAGCCCAGTGCTGTCAAGCTAGCCCCCTATGAGTGTGGTATGCCGCTTATTGGCACTGCTCGGGAGCGGTTCTCGGTCAAGTTCTACATTGTCGCCATGCTGTTCATCCTATTTGATATTGAAGCCGTGTTCCTCTATCCGTGGGCGGTTATGTTCAAACGTTTAGGCATGTTTGGCTTCATTGAGATGGGCGTGTTTATCGTGATCCTGCTGGTAGGCTATGTCTATGTCTGGAAAAAAGGAGCATTGGAATGGGAGTAAACCACGCAACAGAACAGGCTTCCGGAGCGGATTATTACAACGTTCTAGGGAATAATATCATGACAACGTCGCTGGACAAGGTTGTCAACTGGGCCCGTTCCCGTTCGCTGTGGCCGATGACCTTTGGTCTGGCATGCTGTGCGATTGAGATGATGGCGACTGGTGCGGCCCGTTTTGACCTCGACCGGATGGGGGTGCTGTTTCGCGCGTCACCACGTCAGGCCGACGTGATCATTATTGCCGGAACCGTTACCCATAAGATGTTGCCTGTTATTGAAACGGTTTATGAACAGATGCCCGAGCCCAAATATGTAATCGCTATGGGGGCCTGCGCCTCTTCCGGTGGGGTGTTTGATACATACAGCGTGTTGCAGGGGATCGACCAGGTGCTACCTGTCGATGTCTATGTGCCAGGATGCCCTCCGCGTCCCGAAGGGCTGTTGTATGGTCTGATCAAGCTGCAGGAGAAGATCATGCGTGAGCGTAATAGCTTCGGTGCCGCTATCGGGGCCGGTAAAGTTATTCCGGGCTAGTTTCTTCCGGTTTAAACCGATCAAATAGGGATTAAAAAATGAGCCAAGCTGCCGTAGCAAAGCTGAAAGGAGCCTTCGCCGCATCAGTTCTTGACGTTAAAGAACATCGCGGAGAGGTCACAGTCACTGTCAAAAAGGAAGACATTGTCGCCATCTGCCGTTATCTCAAGGAAGAGGCTGGCTATAACTTCCTGTGTGATCTGTGTGGAGTTGATTATCTCGGTCAAAGCCCCCGTTTTATGGTGGTGTACAATCTGTACAACATCACGACAAAAGAGCGTCTGCGGGTCAAAGTGCCTGTTGAAGAGCAGGATGCCTGTGTTGATACCGTCAGTGGCGTGTGGTCGACGGCAAACTGGCCTGAGCGTGAATGCTGGGATTTGATGGGGATTTCGTTTGCCGGGCACCCGGATCTGCGTCGCATCCTTATGCCGGCTGATTGGGAAGGTCACCCTCTGCGCAAAGATTATCCTTTGCAGGGCCCAGGTCGTGAGCCATACCAGGGACGACTTTCGTAACTTCAGCGCAACCGATTAAGACGAGGCATAAAATGGCAAATACAGAGACGATGACAATCAATATGGGACCGCAGCACCCGTCGACTCACGGCGTGTTGCAGCTGGTTCTGGAACTGGACGGCGAAACCGTGGTTAAGGCGGTTCCCCATATCGGATTCCTGCACCGTGGTGTTGAGAAGCTGTCGGAAAATCGCAGCTACCACCGCGCGTTGCCCCTGACCGACCGTCTGGACTATCTGGCGCCGATGAGTAACAACCTTGGTTATGTTCTGGCTGTCGAAAAACTGCTGGGGATCACCGAGCAGATCCCTGAGCGCGCCAAAGTTGTTCGCGTCATGATGGCGGAACTGACCCGGATTAAAAGCCACCTGGTTTGGCTGGCAACACACGCGCTGGATATCGGTGCCATGACCGTCTTTCTCTATTGTTTCCGTGAGCGTGAAGCGATCATGGATATGTATGAGAAGCTGTCCGGGGCACGTATGACCTCCAACTATTTCCGTGTTGGCGGGCTGTCGCTGGATCTGCCGGAAGGCTTTGAAAACGATGTGCGTGAGTTCATTGATGCTATGCCGGGTCATATCGATACCTATGAAGGCCTGCTGACCGGCAACAAAATCTGGCAGAAACGGACCATCGGCGTGGCTAAAATCAGTGCCGAAGACGCCATTGATATCGGTCTGACCGGTCCGGCACTGCGTGCCAGTGGAGTGGACTGGGATCTGCGTCGTGATAATCCTTACAGTGGTTATGAAGACTACGATTTCGAAGTAATCACTCGACAGGGTTGCGATACGTTTGATCGTTATAAAGCGCGTCTCGACGAAATGCGCGAATCCTGCAAAATTATTCATCAGGCCCTCGCTAAGCTGCAGCCGGGAGCGATTCTTGCGGATGTCCCTTCGGTGTGTTTGCCGGAGAAAAAAGATGTTGTTAACAGCATCGAAGGCTTGATCCACCAATTCAAGATTATCACCGAGGGCTTCAAGCCGGAGCCTGGTGAAATTTATCAGGGGATTGAAGCTCCTAAAGGTGAACTTGGTTACTACATCGTCTCTGACGGTAGTGCCAATCCGTTCCGGATGAAAATCCGGCCACCTTCATTCGTCAATCTTCAGGCTCTTCCCCAGATGGTCGAAGGGGCATTGCTGGCCGACGTTATCGCTGCCATTGGTACGTTGGACATTGTTCTGGGTGAGATTGACCGCTAACAAACGTCAAGTCCTGATGTGCTTCGGCATGTCGTTATGCGATCTGTCAAGGAAGTCGACAGGTTTTTAGAAGAAGGAAAGAGGAAAATCATGTCTGAAATGCTTAGCCTCTCGAACGATCCGCTGTTATTTATCAGCGTGATGGTTGCCAAAATTTTGGCCGTGTTCCTGGTGGTGGTTCTGATTGTCGCCTATGCGACCTATGCCGAGCGGAAGATTATTGGCCGCATGCAAACCCGCCTTGGACCCACGATGACCGGTCCTCTCGGTTTGTTGCAACCGATTGCCGATGGTTTGAAACTTTTTTTCAAGGAAGACATCATTCCGGCGCAATCGAGTAAGCTGGCCTTTATTCTGGCGCCGATGATGATTCTGGTTCCGGCCTTTATCACCATCGCGGTTATTCCCTTCGGTGGCATGATCACTGTTGGTGGCTACCAGGTCCCGTTGCAGATCACCGATCTGAATGTCGGCATCCTATACATCCTGGCGATGGCTGGTCTGGGCGTGTATGGCATTGTTCTGGCGGGCTGGGCTTCCAACAACAAATACTCATTGCTCGGTGGGGTTCGCTCTGCTGCGCAGATGGTGTCTTACGAACTGGCTGCCGGGTTAGCGATCATTTCAGTCTTCATGCTGTCGGAAACACTGAGTCTGCGTGGGATTGTTGAGGCTCAGGCCGGGTCGGTTATGGACTGGTACATTTTCTCTCAGCCCCTTGCCTTCTGTCTGTTTGTGATCACGTCGCTGGCCGAGATCAACCGGACACCGTTTGACCTTCCCGAAGCAGAAACCGAGCTGGTTTCCGGTTTCTGTACGGAATATTCGTCCATGAAATATGCGCTGTTTTTCATGGCGGAGTACGCCAACATGATCGTTGTCTCGGCGATCACTGCAACCCTGTTTCTCGGTGGTCCGGCTGGTCCGTTTCCCGGGCCGATCAACCTGCTGCTCAAGGTGTTCTTTTTCATGTTCCTGTTCATCTGGATCCGCGCCACGTTCCCACGTGTTCGCTACGACCAGCTGATGTTTATGGGCTGGAAAGTGTTCCTGCCGTTGGCGTTGCTGAATATTGTTATTACTGGTGCCGTTGTTGTTTTTTAACACTGTACCCTTTGTTTAAAGGATCGACCCATGATTAAAGAGTTTATCCAGGGCCTGAGTATAACGGCAAAGCATCTACTTCCGGGCAATTCAACCACTGTTGAGTACCCGAAAGTAAAGCTTGACCCTTCTGATCGCTTCCGTGGTCTGCACCGGCTGGTGCCCGATCACAACCGGGAAAAATGTGTGGCGTGCTATCTGTGCCCGACGGTGTGCCCGGCAAAGTGTATTACGGTCGAAGCTGGTGAGGATGAGAACGGCGTGAAGTATCCGACGGTTTATCAGATTGACATGCTGCGCTGCATTTTCTGCGGATACTGTGTTGAGGCGTGTCCCGTTGAAGCCATCGAGATGACCGGCGAATACGAATTGGCCAATTATAAGCGTGAAGACTTCTGCTTCACCAAGGAGCGTTTGCTCAAATAATCGGTATAGGAGCCACACTCATGGAATTACTGCAGTTGTTCTTCTTTTATCTTGTTGCATTTGTCGCTGTTGTGTCCGGGTTTTGTGTCATTTCATGCAAAAACCCGATTAACAGTGCCATTTCACTCGTCATGACCTTTTTCTGCCTGGCAATTTTTTATGTCATGCTTCATGCCCCTTTTATGGCGGCGGTGCAGATTATGGTTTATGCCGGGGCCATCATGGTTCTGATTATCTTCGTTATGATGCTGCTTAATCAGGGCTCTGAAGTAATCGCCCGCTACCGTCATGCTGTAACCGGCGCGTTCATTGCCGCAGTGCTGATGCTTATTCAGGTTGTTGTCATTCTGAAGAATGGCGGAGTCAGCGGTATGGTTGGACCCAATACGGCAGAAGTTGTTGAGAGCGTTGGTCACACCGAACTCATCGGTCAGGCCATGTTTACCGACTTCTTACTGCCTTTTGAGATCGCCTCCATACTGTTGCTGGTCGCCATCGTCGGCGCGGTCGTTTTGGCCAAGCGGGAAGTTTAGATAAGGGAACAGGAGAGTCGTTATGATTACTATCACTCATTATATGGTTTTGAGCGCTATCTTGTTCTCGATGGGAACGATTGGTGTCCTGACCCGGAAAAATGCCATCGTGGTTTTTATGTGCGTCGAACTGATGCTCAATGCAGTTAATTTGACGTTTATCGCGCTGTCAAGTCACCTCGGTAATATGGACGGTCAGATTTTCGTGTTCTTTATCATGACTGTTGCTGCTGCTGAGGCTGCGGTTGGTCTGGCACTGATGATCGCCTTCTTCCGTAACCGAGAGTCCATTGATGTTGAGGAATTCAGCCTGTTGAAATGGTAACTTCTTCAGGGCTGTCTCCGGTTCAGTCCGCCTAGAGGAGATATAGATGTACGACAAATTATGGCTTATCCCGTTGTTTCCCTTTCTGGGATTTCTGATCAACGGTCTGCTGGGCAAAAAGATTAAGAATGAAAAGGTGATCGGGGCCATTGGTACCCTGGCGATCTTCTCGTCATTTATCGTGTCCTGCAAATATTTCCTGCAGTTACTTGGCGATAGTCAAAAAGTGCACGAAGTGATTGTTGCGAGCTGGATGACGGTTGCTCCTCTGCAGGTCGACTGGGGTTTCCTGCTGGATCCTCTTTCCGGGCTGATGATGATGAACGTTACCGGTCTTTCGACCTTGATTCATCTTTACTCCATCGGCTACATGCACGGTGAAGAGGGCTACTACAGGTTCTTTGCTTATCTGAACCTGTTTACCTTCGCAATGCTGATGCTGGTTATGGGTAACAATGCTCTGGTGATGTTCGTTGGCTGGGAAGGTGTTGGTCTGTGCTCCTACCTGCTGATCGGTTATTACTTTGAGAAAAAGAGTGCCAGCGATGCCGGTAAGAAGGCATTTGTTGTCAACCGTGTCGGTGACTTCGGTTTTCTGCTCGGCCTGTTCACTCTGTTTTGGTCTCTTGGTCAAAAAGGTGTGTGGACGATTCGCTTCACTGAAATTTCCGCGAATGTCCATCTGCTTGAAAATGGTGGTCTCATCGTGACGATTGTCACCTTGTGTTTCTTCCTCGGTGCAACCGGCAAGTCAGCGCAGATTCCTCTGTATACCTGGCTGCCTGACGCCATGGAAGGTCCCACCCCTGTTTCTGCGCTGATCCATGCTGCGACCATGGTTACTGCAGGTGTTTACATGATTGGCCGGATGAACGGGCTGTTTGCCATGGCCCCGGACACCATGATGGTGATTGCCATTGTCGGTGGTGCCACGGCTTTGTTTGCTGCAACGATTGGTCTGGCACAAAACGATATCAAACGGGTACTGGCCTACTCGACGGTTTCTCAGCTTGGTTATATGTTCCTGGCGATGGGCGTTGGCGCCTTTACCGCAGGTATTTTCCATCTGCTGACCCACGCATTTTTCAAGGCATGCCTGTTCCTCGGTTCCGGTTCGGTTATTCACGGTATGCACCATGCCTTTCACCATGCGCATCTGCACGATGATCCTCAGGACATGCGCAATATGGGTGGGCTGCGTAAAAAAATGCCGATTACTTTCGTCACCTTCCTGCTGTCAACATTGGCCATTGCCGGGATTCCATTTTTCTCTGGTTTCTTCTCTAAAGACGAAATTCTCTGGTGGGCTTTTGCCTCAACCCGTGGACATTGGGCCCTGTGGCTGGTTGGTGCCATTGCGGCCGGTTTGACCGCTTTCTACATGTTCCGTCTGGTCTTCATGACCTTCTTCGGTGCGCAGAAAACTGATGCACGTGCCAAGGATCATATTCCTGAGTCTCCTCTGGTCATCACTCTGCCGCTGATGATTCTGGCAGCCCTTGCCACCTTTGGTGGCTTGCTGGGTGTTCCTCATGTGCTTGGTAACCTGGTGGGACATTTCCCCAACAAATTGGAACACTTCCTGGCTCCGATTTTCGAGCATACACAACACCTGCACCATATTGAAGCTCATGGCTCGGCCAGCACTGAATTCAGTTTCATGGCAATCTCTGTTGCCATTGCTGTTCTCGGCATTAGCGTGGCCTGGGTGATGTACTGTAAAAATCCTCAGCTGCCGGGCAAGATTGTTGCCAAGGTGCCGAAGCTGCACAAGGCGATTTTCAACAAATGGTATATCGATGAGCTTTACGATGCCCTGTTTGTAAATCCGACCAAGCGGCTTGGTACATTGTTGTGGCAGGTCTTTGATGTCCGCCTGGTAGATGGTCTGGTGAATGGCGTTGCCCTGGTTGTGCGCGGCACCGGACGGGTATTGCGTCACACTCAAACAGGTTATACCCACAACTACGCCATGTCGATGGTCCTGGGCGTTGTGGTGATCCTTGCCATCTACGTTTTTAACTAATGACGGCTGTGACTGGAATCTCATATACAAGGAGCAACTTCTAATGTCAGAACATCTTCTCAGCCTGATGACATTCTTCCCCCTGCTGGGCATGATCATCGTATTGATGCTGCCCAAGAACAATGGTGGATTGCTTAAAGGTGCGACACTGGTCTTTACCCTGATCACGTTTGCGATCAGTCTGCCGCTGGCGTTTGATCCGATCTTTAAAACGTCCGGTGGAATGCACTATACAGAGTTCGCTGAATGGATCAGTGTCGCGAACTACTTTCAGATGAACTACAGTGTCGGTATTGACGGAATCAGTTTGTGGCTGGTGATGTTGACCACCTTCATCATGCCGATTGCCGTGTTGTCGACCTGGCAGGCTGTTACCACCAATGTCAAAGGCTACATGGCTCTGATGTTGCTGCTTGAAACCGCGATGCTCGGTGCTTTTATCTCGTTGGATCTTTTCCTGTTCTATATTTTCTGGGAATTGATGCTGATCCCGATGTACTTCATGATCGGTATCTGGGGTGGTGCAAACCGTATCTACGCAGCCGTTAAGTTTTTTATCTACACTGCGGTTGGTTCGCTGCTGATGTTGGTTGCCATCATCTTTATCTACTACAGTGCTGTAAATTCCGGTATGGACATCTCCGGATTCAGCATCATGGACTTTTATAACCTGTCACTCGATCCTGAACTGCAGAAATGGTTGTTCCTCGCCTTCGCCTTCAGCTTCGCTATCAAGGTTCCCATGTTCCCGGTCCATACTTGGTTGCCTGATGCGCATACTGAGGCACCGACGGCCGGTTCCGTTATCCTTGCTGCCGTCATGTTGAAAATGGGTACCTACGGTTATGTCCGTTTTGCCATGCCGTTGTTCCCGGAAGCGACTCAGATGTATCTGCCTTACATGGCTGCATTGGCTGTGATCGGTATCGTCTATGGCGCCTTGGTTGCCATGATGCAGAAAGATGTTAAGAAGCTGGTCGCATACTCTTCGGTTTCTCACCTTGGTTTTGTCATGCTGGGTATTTTCGCCCTGAATACCATTGGTATCAGTGGTGCGGTCCTGCAGATGATCAACCATGGTATCTCTACCGGAGCGCTGTTCCTTATTGTCGGTTTCATCTATGAGAGACGTCATACCCGTCTGATCAGTGAGTTTGGTGGACTGTCCAAACAGATGCCGGTCTTTGCGGTTATCTTCATGATCGTCACCCTTTCTTCTATCGGGTTGCCTGCAACCAACGGTTTTGTTGGCGAGTTCATGATCCTGCTTGGTGCGTTCCAGAGTGAGTTGCGCTGGTTTGCCGTTGTGGCGACCTCCGGTGTCATTTTGGCTGCGGTATATATGTTGTGGATGTTCCAACGTGTCATGTTCGGCAAACTGGATAACCCCAAAAATCAGGTGCTTAAAGATCTGAATCTGCGTGAACTCTGCGTGATTGCTCCGTTGCTGGTCTTCGTTTTCTGGATCGGTGTTTACCCGAATACCTTCCTGGAGAAAATGACACCGGCAATTGATCAGATGATTGAGCAGGTCACTGGCAAAGCGCCAGTTGTGATTGAGTCGGTCGTTGCTCCTGTACAGCATCATGAGCCCGCTGTCGAAGAGTCTCCTGCACATGGTCACGGTCACTAGTAGGCTTTAGGCAGAATTTAAAGAATATCGCGTTAAACCGCTTCTAAAGGAGCATTTACATGGAAAATCTGGTGCAAATAGCCATTCCAAACATCAATTTAGCATCTGTCATGCCTTCAGTCGTTCTGGCGTGTTGCGCTATGGTGTTGTTGCTTGTCAACGCGTTTTCCAAGCGTGGGGCAACGGCACATGTTGCTGGTTTGAGTTTGCTGGCGCTCTTGGCAACAGGGGTTGTCGCTGTTGGTGGATGGAATCAAACTCAGCCTGGTTTCTCCGGGCATGTTGTTCTTGATAACTTCTCCATCTTCTTTACGGTGGTCTTTCTGATTGCAGCCGCCCTGACCATTTTGATGTCGGATAGTTATCTTAAGCGGGAAGGGTATCCCGTTGGAGAATACTATACGCTGCTCCTGTTCAGCACGGTCGGAGCCATGTTGATGGCGTCAGGTACCGATCTGATGACCATTTTCCTTGGTCTCGAAGTGCTGTCGGTTTCTTTGTATGTCCTGGCCGGATTCTTCCGCGGTCAACGGCAATCCAATGAAGCGGGCCTCAAGTATTTTCTGCTTGGCGCATTTTCGACCGGTTTCCTGCTTTATGGCATGGCGCTGATTTATGGTGTGACCGGCACGACTAATCTGGTGGATATCAGTCAGTTCTTCCAGGCGTTCCCGAGTGCTCTTACCAATCCTGTGGCTGTTGCGGGGATGTTGTTGATGGGGACAGGCTTCCTGTTTAAGATCGCCATTGCACCATTCCATATGTGGACCCCCGATGTTTATCAAGGTTCACCGACACCGATCACCGCTTTTATGAGTGCTGGACCAAAAGCGGCTGCGTTTGCTGCATTTATGCGTGTATTCATGGTCAGTCTGGTCGGGATGCAAGGAACCTGGACTTCGTTGCTGTGGATTCTCGCAGTCTTAACGATGATCGCCGGCAACTTCATTGCCTTGAACCAGACGAACCTGAAACGGATGCTGGCTTATTCGTCTATCGCCCATGCCGGTTATGCACTTGTTGGTATGGTGGCAGCGAATGAGATTGGTACCGCGGGTGTTCTTTACTACATGCTGGCCTATGCCTTTATGAATATTGGAGCCTTTGCTGTACTGGTTCTTATCGGCAAACAGGGTGAAGAGAACCTGACTCTGCAAGGGGTCGCCGGATTTGGTTATAAACGTCCTCTGCTGGGAGTCCTGCTGTCAATCTGCCTGTTCTCCCTGATGGGGATTCCACCTTCCGCGGGCTTCAGTGGCAAATTCTACATTTTTGCCGGGGCGCTGAATGCTGGTTATGTCTGGCTGGCGGTGCTGGGTGTCTTGAACTCGGCAGTATCGCTGTACTACTACCTGCGGGTTATGGTATTCATGTATTTCAAAAATCCGGAGGAAGACTTCTCCTGGATTCAACTTAAGCCCGGGGCGACGATCTGTATCGTGCTGTCGGTGATCGCGGTTCTTTACATGGGACTGCTTCCCAGCGGGATTATGTCGCTGGCACGACAGGCTATTTTAGGCTGATCAAAAAGCCCCGGTTCTCCGGGGCTTTTTTTATGGATTTCCGTCAGCAGCTTGTTTGGTTTAAACGACAGAATCACCTGATCACTGTTGATCAGCCGGTAGATTCCCATCTTGAAGCCGCTGAGATTGTTCGGCGCATCACTTCGCTGCATCATCCAACGCCTCCGGCCCTCCTGTTCAACGCTTTATCGTCCCCTGGTTCATATTCGGTTATTGCCAATCTCTATGCCAGTTCTGAGCATCTGTCTGCCCTGATGATGACAGCATTTGGCCGTAATGTGGCAACGGCACTGGAGCAGCTGCCTGAGGAGGTGCCGGGGAAAGTGTCGCTGAGTGCCTGGTTGACCGAGCAGGGCGGTTTCTGGAGCTACGGAGACACGCAAACTATCGCGTCACACGTCCGTTTGAAAAATTTGGAAGCGGTACCGCTGCTGCGATATTGGCCAGGCGACGCCGGGGATTATCTCTCATTTGCCCTGTTGATTACCCGCGGTATGGAGGGACAGCTGAACGTGGGAATTTATCGTCTGCAACGCTGTGGAACTGATGAACTGAGTGTCCACTTCAGGGCGGGGTCTCAAGCGGCATTACTGTGGGACGCATACCGTCGTACCGGAAAGAAAATGCCGGCAGCAGTCGTCCTTGGTGTGCCCCTGTCCGTGGTGCTCAGTGCGGTGCTGCCCTTGCCCGGTGAGGTTGATGAGTTGTCTTTTGCGGGTTGGCTACAAGGTGAAACGCTTATGTGTGCAAAAAGTCCAGAGCACAGCTTACCCATCCCTGAGTGTGAATTTTTGCTCGAAGGGGAGATCGATCCGCAATTGATGGCAAAGGATGGACCGCATGGCAATCACAGCGGCTATTACACCTCCTCTGTGGCATGCCCAGTATTAAAACTCACGTCGCTTAGTGCGCGCCCTGATGCGATTTGCCCGGTAAGTGTTGTTGGTCCGCCACCGACAGAAAGTTTTACCTTGGCACGAATAGCACAAGACTACTATTGCTGGGAGTTGCGGCGTCGCCATCCACATGTTGTCAAAGTCCGCCTGCTGGCAAATGGTGTCTTTCAAGGGGCAATGGTGGTTCAGCTCCGTAGTCTTCTCGATAAGTCTCAGCGCGACGGCCTTTTGGCTGACCCACTGGTTCAAAACAGCCGTCTAGTGGTCCTGGTTGACGAAAATGTCGATGAGGATGACTTGTCCTTGTTGCTGTGGCGTGGCTTGAATCACGTCGGACTAGGACGCGTCTATGAAAATAGGTGTGGGATCGTGCTGGATACAACGTGTTTAGACGGCCGGGATAGACTGGTCTCTGATACTGCCATCAGTGAGTGTGTTATGAAGCGCTGGAGTGAGCTGGGTCTTGAGCAATGGGGTAACGGACAATGAATATGATTTTGCTCTTTGATGAGGACTACATGGCTGCAAACGAGGTCTGTCTGCGCGGGCGACGGTTACGCCATGTCCTTTCTGTGCATCGGGCAACTGTTGGGCACCAATTACGCGTCGGACATCTCGGTGGACTTCAGGGGCATGGCACGATCACCTGTCTTGATGACAATCAGCTGAAGATGATGGTACAGCTAGAAGAACCCTCGCCACCGCCCTGCCGGATTGAACTCGTTCTGGCACTGCCACGGCCAAAAGTCCTCAGACGTACATTGATAACGGCGACGACACTCGGTATTAAAAAGATATCGTTGATCAACTCATGGCGCGTGGAAAAGAGCTTTTGGCAAACACCCATGTTGCAGCCCGATAAAATACAGCAGTGTCTGATCGAAGGATTGGAGCAATGCCGCGACACTCAGCTGCCACAAGTTCAGACCTATCGTTTGTTTAAACCCTTTGTTGAAGATGTCCTCCCGCAGCAATTGCAGGGTCGATGTGGTGTCATCGCTCATCCACACGTTGAAGGTTCCGAGCCTGTCCCATGCGGGGCGGACTATGTTTTGGCGATTGGTCCTGAGGGAGGGTTTATCCCTTACGAAGTTGATCTATTATGTCAACAGGGTCTGATTCCATTGGTATTGTCCCCACGTATCCTTAAAGTTGAAACAGCAGTCTGCTATGCTGTTTCCCATCTAACAAGCAGTATCCTTTAGATTTTTTCTCTCATGCAGCGCTTTGCTCAAGGCTGAGTCTCGCGAGGCTCATACAGCGAGAAGATTGTTTTATTACTTGGCGCTGTATACGCAATAAACGCCGTTATAAAGATTTGACCAAAAAATCAACAATCAGATTAAAAGCGGTGTTGACAAGTTGACATATGAAAAGACTGTCTTAATCTATTAAGGAAGGCTTTTTGGCTGCACGGGAAATATTTCGGCATACCTGTTTTAGTTAAAAATTATAAGTTGCCGTAAAACAAAGTGAAATTTCATAATTTTGCCCAATTTTTCGAGGCGGACAAGATGAGGGAAAGATCTTAGATTAAAGGTAGATTCGCGCGAGATGTGGAAAAAAGACTTGCAACGATCAAAAACAAACGGTATTTTATTTACGTGGGTAGTTGAGGAATGGTGTTTTATTTTGGCTTGATTTGATTAGCCAGCAGAAAGATCGCCAGAGAAAAAACACCTTGAGTACTGGTTTGGTATGGGTAGAACCACTCCTTTCATGTGGGGGAAGCGGGTTGGTTCGCTGCTGGCAGAAAAGGAAACATCATGAGTGAATGTGCGTTGAATAACTGTGACTTCAGAGGGTTAATCGAGAAAACACGTAATTATCATTATTTCGTCGAATCAGAAAAAATAACAGAGGATGTCCTCAGAGAGTTGGTTGATTATGCACGCCTGGCACCCTCAACCAGCAACCTTAATCTGCAGCCTTTGCGCTATCTGATCTCCTGTGATGAGGAGCGCAACGAAAAGGTATTCGATACGCTGTCGTGGCAGGGGTATCTGCGTGGTTGGGGAGGGCCCATCAAAGGGGTGAAGCCGACGGGATATATTATTGTGCTTGGTGACAAGACCGTGTGCAGTAGTTATGTGGCCGATCAAGGCATTGCCGCGCAGTCTATCCTGCTGGGAGCTACCAATAAGGGGCTGGGTGGCTGTATTGCCGCCAAAGTGCAGCGCCGCAAGCTGCGTGAAGCGCTTGATCTGCCGACACGTTATGAGATTCTGCTGGTTATTGCCATTGGCAAGCCGGGTGAAGAAATTATTCTTGAACATCAGGAGCCGGGAGCGGATGCCTACGGCTGGCATGATGAATCAGGGAACTATCATCTGCCTAAACGCAGTCTGGATAGTGTCATTCTCAAATATTAGCTGAAGTGGATATCAAGGGTTCAACTAAAGCCGACTGCCTATGCAGTCGGCTTTTTTTATTAAAATCCCGAATGAACAAATTGCCATAGTGAACGACTTTGCAGGCTGTAAAGAACAACATAGCTGGCCAGGATCAATGCAACCCACAAAGCGATACTTCCCGTTGGCCAGGAGCGTGCTAGAATACCACGTGGTCCATAGTGGCGGAACAGGAACTTGAAGCTACGAACCGAGGATGTCAATATCACATCGCGTAGATTCAGCGTGATATACAACAGGCGCAACACGCCATCCTGCCAACTGAATAGCAGCAATTTACGCAGCAGCCAGTCGGTATCCAACTGAATTAGCGGCCGTGGTGCGAGAAGGGGCCGTGCCAGCCAGAACAGCACAATAGCAGGCAATAAAATCTGAAACTGCTCAATGATATGAACTGCAGTGTAGGGATGGTAGCTCCCCTGATAAGGGAGCAGGTGATAAAAGAGTTGCGGCGCGCAGCCAATGGCTAGGCACAGAAATGCCGGGACGCCGATGGCTAACCGCTGAAAGCCGATGACATCAGTGGCGTTTTCCTGCCACCGGGGCGGTGAATCCGGCGTACGAAACAGAGTCAGCCAGGCGAAACGGATACCAGCATTGAAAACGACGGCAGCAGAACAGGCGACAAGGATGATCCAGGCTCCTGCCAGGTGGTGCTCGGTCGCTGACTGCAAGATCAGGCTTTTACTGATAAAACTGGAAGTCAGGGGGATGCCCATGCTGGCAGCCGCAGCAATAACCGTACACAGGCTGACAAAGGGCAGGCGAGAGGCTAAGCCGCCGAGCTGAGTGCCAAGTTGACTGCCGGTAGCGCGCAAGGCCGTTCCGGCCGCAATGACCAGAACTGTTTTATACAGAATGTGCACCAGAGCGTGCAGCGTGACACCATTGAGCGCTGTCTCATCACCAATCCCAACGGCGACCACCATAAAACCGACCTGATTGACAATACTGTACGCCAGGATACGCCGGACATTGTTCTCACGAAGCGCGTAAATAACACCGTAAATGGCCATATACAGGCCGACAGGGATCAGAATAGCTGTGCCAGCAAAACAATATGCCAGGACAAAAACCGCAGTTTTAGTCGTTAGTGCCGAAAGAAATACCATGGCACTGGGACTTGAGTGGGGATAGGCATCGGCAACCCAGAACGAAAACGGCGGCGCACCGGCATTGATCAGAAAACCGGCCAGGATCAATCCAGATGAAACGTTGGTGAGTTCCATGGCCTGCATGGTCGGGCTGCCACCGTGCAGCAGGTGACCGGCAATGCCGCCCATCAATAAGACACCACCGGTTAGATGAACCAGCAGATACCGCATGCCCGCAGCAGGGGTGCCGCGGAATGAACCGGTCCATACCAGCAGAGTCGATGCAACCGCCATAAGCTCCCAAAAAATAAACAAGCTGATCAGGTCACCACAATGGGTAATTGACAGGGCCGCTGCTGCGTAAGTGTACGCAGAACACCACTCACGACGTTTTTCCCCCCAAGCGAAAAGGCCGCCTGCCCATGTTGCGATCAGAAATGCGCTCGCAAACAACCGGCCCATGGCCGAGAGGTGGAGCCAGCGCAGCTCAAAACCGGCCAGTCGAAGCTCAAACCCAGCGCTATCCGGCAGCCACCAGAGATAAGCCAGAATTGCCAGAGGAAGAAGCCCTAAAATACATTGTGCCGCGCGTCGCGGTAGCAAAGCCAGGGCTGGAACCGCAGCAAATAATATCAGGCCGGGAGGAAAAAAATTACTGGTCATAATAGTCCTCCCGTCGGCTGATCAACGGACTGATGATACAGGCAACAGCTAGAAAAATCAGGCAGCCGAATCCGCTGATCAATAACACCAGAGCAAATGGCGATGCTGATAAGGGGGTATGATGATGTAGCCAGGGCTCAGCCAGCAAAGTGAGTAGCAGAATGCCCAGAAGCAGACGTGTGACAGTACGTGAGGAGAGCCGGTTCATGACACGCCTCCTATGGAAAGTCGGGTGGCAATGGAAATGACCAGATCGGGCCAGAAAAACAGTATGATTGTCAGTAGAGCTGTTGCCGAGAGGGCAATAACCATGCTTAGCGGAGCTTCCCCATGAGGATGGTCAGAGATGTGACGCTCCGGCTTGAAAAAAGCGGCATAGACGATGGGAACAAAGTAACTGGCGTTGAGCAATGTGCTCAAAAGCAGCACGGCAATAACGAGCAGGTTGTTGGCTTCGAACGCGCCCTGCAGCATGAACCACTTAGACAGAAAACCCGCCGTGGGAGGCAGGCCGATCATGGACAGGGTGGCAATGGCAAAGGCTGTCATAGTCCAGGGCATACGCTGGCCGATACCGTCGAGCTCGCTGACCCGGGTTTTGTGCGCTGCCGTGTAGATGGCCCCCGCAGCAAAAAACAGGGTGATTTTTCCAACAGCATGAGCGGCAATATGGACAACGGCTCCACGGATGGATAACGGTGCCAGGATGGCCGCAGACAAGCTGATGTAGGACAGTTGGCTGATTGTCGAATAGGCCAGGCGTCGTTTCAAATTGTCCTGACGTAAAGCAATCAGTGAGGCGCACAACAGCGTGAATCCGGCGACGACCTGAACAATAACCAAACCTGAACAGCCTTGGAGCAGTGCCGGGCCGAAGACATAGAGGATAACCTTCACCACACAGAAAACACCGGCTTTAACAACGGCAACGGCATGCAGCAGGGCGCTGACCGGCGTCGGAGCCACCATGGCCTCGGGGAGCCAGCGGTGCAGAGGCATCAGCGCGGCTTTGCCAATGCCGAAGGCATAGAGCAGAAACAAGATACTGACCACAGCTTTAGGCGGGGCGCTGGTGAAAAGGCCACCATAATGAAATGTTGTTGTCCCGGCCAGATGCCATGTCCAGATGATGGCAGGAAGCAGCAAGCCGATAGAACTGCCGACAAGGATTCCCAGATAATAACGACCCCCGGCGACAGCATCGTGATCGCGTTTATGTGTGACTAGCGGATAGGTGGACAGGGTGAGCATTTCATAGAACACAAACAGGGTCAGCAGGTTGCCAGACAGGGCAATGCCCATGGTGCTGGTCAGTGCCAGGGCGAAACAGGCATAGAGTGTGGTCTGATGTTGTTCCTGATTGCCGCGCATATAGCCGATGGTGTACAGCGACGTGATCATCCACAGCAGGCTGGCAATGCCGGCAAACAGCAGACCGAGCGGTTCCAGTTGCAGGCTCAGCTCCAGTCCAGGCAGAGGCGTGGCGAGAGTTGTTGCGGGGGCGTCAAATACATCCGGGCGACGAAACAATTGACAGACCACGGCGAACAGCGCAGCGGCGCTAAACAGGGTGACACCCTCGCGCAGGTCGGCAAGGCGGTGACTGAGGACAATAAATACGGCTCCAGCCGCCGGGATGATCAGACAAAGCAGCATCAAAGAGGATATTGTCATACGCCCACCCCCAGTAACAGGTTGGCCGCCCGAGCGGCCATGCTGAGCGGCAGATCACTGTTGATGCCGAAATAGATGTTGGCGATCACCAGAATCCACATGGGCAGCAGTAGAGACAGCGGTGCTTCACAGCTGCGTTGTTCCAGTTCGTGATCAGGGTTGAAATAGGCGGTTTCCACCACCCGCCAGACATAAATGACCGCCAGTAATGAGCCAATGAGGATCAGCCCGGCCACCGGCCACCATCCACACTCCAATGCGGATTTGACCAGATACCATTTACTGATGAATCCTGCTGTCAAAGGGACGCCCATCAGGCTGAGCCCGCCGATAACAAATGCCGCCATGGTCCAGGGCATCCGTTTACCCAGACCGCGAAAGTCACTCAAATAGACGGAGTCCACTCGATAGATCACCGCCCCCATGGTCATAAACAGCAAACCTTTCATCAGGGCGTGATTGAACAGGTGGAGGATTCCAGCCGTGAGCCCGAGCGGTGTGGCCATGGTGATGCCGAGGGTCATGTAGCCGATTTGAGCAATGCTCGAATAGGCCAGCATCCGTTTGATGTCATACTGGAAGATGGCCACGATAGAGCCGATGAAAATGGCGCATAGCGATGGCAACAAAATGATTTTACCCAGCGTCATCTGGAAAAGTGCGCCGTGACCGAGGATGGTAAAACAGAAACGCAGCAGCATGTAAACGGCCACCTTGGTCGCCGTCGCAGCCAGGAAAATGGTTACCACCGAGGGCGCATAGCTGTAGGCATTGGGCAGCCACAGATGTAACGGAAACAACGCCAGCTTCAGGCTCAGGCCTACGGTGAGAAAGGCAAAAGCCGTGATCAGCGTGCGGTTGCCGGTTGCGATCAGATGGTGTTTGTTTAATTGCTCGGCGAGATCGAGGATGTTCAGCGTCCCGGTCAGGTTGTAGAGCAAGCCGATTCCGATCAGAATGAAGGTGGCGCCGATGGTCCCCATAATCAAGTATTGAAACGCTGCGGTCAGTCCACGCCGTCGTTTGCCCATGGCGATCAGGGCGTAAGAAGACAGGGAAGACAGTTCCAGAAAAACATACATATTAAAAGCATCACCGGTGATCACGATCCCCAGCAATCCGGCTTGACAGAGCAGCAGCAGCGCATAAAACACAGCCTGGCGATGGCGGTCGATCTCCTTCTGGATACTTCTTCGGGCATAGGGAGCCACCAGGGCGGCGATCATAGTGACAATGATCAGCACAAAGGCATTCAGGGCATCAATGTGATAGGTGATTCCCCATGGTGCCACCCAGCCGCCCATGTTGTAGGTGATCGGGCCGTTGACCCACACTTGCTGGGCCAGCAACAGGCTGATGACGAAACCGCTCCAGGAAACGGCAATCGTGATCAGCCAATTGAGGCGTGCTGAACGGGTCAGCATGCACAACGGTGCGCCGAGCAGAGGAAGGATGACCTGCAATACGGGAAGATGGGCATTCATAGGGATTCATCCTTCAGGCGGATTTCATCTTCTTCAATAGTGCCGTAGCGTTCTTTGATGCGCACGGTCAGAGCTAGGCCGACCGCAGTCGTTGCCACGCCGACGACAATGGCAGTAAGGATCAGAACGTGGGGAAGCGGGTTGGTATAGATGTGAGGACCGGGGCCTGGCACCACAATAGGAGCTGTGCCGCCCGCCACTTTACCCATGGTGATATACAGGATAAATACGGAGGTCGAAAAAATGTTAAGACCGATGAGCTTTTTGATCAGGTTGCCCCGACAGATGACGACAAAGAAACCCACCATCATTAAAAAGATGGAGATCAGATAGTTGTAGTGGCCGATCAGGTTCATGATGAAGGGTCCTTTCTACCGCTGAATCCATAGAACAACATGACCATGACGGCAAACACTGTGGTGCCAACACCCAGTTCGATCAAAAAAATCCCCAGATGCTGACCGGCCAGAGGCGTTGCTGCTAACATGGAGTACTCGAGAAAGTTTCCCCCGCGAAGCATACACAAAACCCCAGTGCCGCCATAGATCAACACGCCGCTGGCCGCCAGAATGCGTAATGCTGTCGGGCTGACAACCCGCATGGCAGTTTCCAGGCCGAAAATGAGGGTGTAGAGGATCAGGGCACTGGCGAAGATAACTCCGGCCTGAAAACCACCTCCCGGACCGTAATCGCCGTGGAATTGCACATATAGGGCAAACAACAGGATGAACGGGATGAACATCTTGGCAATAATGCGCAGAATCAGGTGGTCATGCATGGTCATCCTCCACGATGTGATCGCGATTCTCCCGACGACCCAGGCCAAGTAAGGCGTAGATGCTCAGACCGGCGGTAAAGATGACTGCGGTTTCCCCCAACGTGTCGAAGCCACGGTAGCTGGCAAGCACGGAGGTCACCATGTTGGGCGGCCCCACTTCCTCAGGAGATTGCTGGATATAACGTGGGGCGACATGCTGATGAATAGGGGCCATGGGGTCACCGTAGTCTGGCAGGTCCATGGTGCCATAGACCAGAACCGAGCCGGTGACAACAACAACCAGTAGTGCTACCAGTGGCTGGTAAGGGGGGCGTTTCTCTTCGGTGCTGGTCAGGGCCATGGTGGCCAGCATGAGAATGGTGGCAATCCCCGTTCCTACGGCGGCCTCAGTGAAAGCGACATCCACCGCATCCATGGTGACAAACAGGCAGGCGGAAACCAGACTGAAAATGCCAAACATCATGATGGCACAGAACAGCTTGCGAATTCGGGCGACAGCCAGGGCGGTGGCGGAGAGAAGGGTCAGCAGGATAATATCAATGAAAATATCCATCAGCGTTTATCCTCCCGCCCCAGCAGGGGCTGTTGATTGCTGTTCAAAGCTGTTTTTGCCAAAGCATGACTGGCTGTCGGGCTGCTCAGGACGAGAAAAAAGAACACCAGTCCGAGCTTGATGGTGACCAGCGACCACCCCGCTTGCAGGGCCAGACCGAATAAAATGAGAAAGGCGCAGGCGGAATCTGTCACACTGCTGGCGTGCAGGCGGGTAAAAAAATCGGGCAGCCGATAGATGCCGATGCCGCCGGTAAGGCCGAGAAAGCAGCCCAGAGCCAGACAGACCATAGTGAGACTATCGATGAGCAGGTTCATGGCGATTCCTCCGCTTCCGTCTTAGCCGCAAGATGTTTGCGCTCAAAGAACCGCAGCACGGCAATGGTGCCGAGAAAATTGACCAAGGCATAAACCAGAGCAATGTCGAGAAAGTCGGGCCGTTCGGTGAGAAAACCGAATACGGCGATGAACAGAACCGTTTTGGTGCCAAACATATTGACGGCGAGCAGTCGATCAAAGGCGGTCGGGCCGAGAATGGCGCGAAGGAGCGCCAGGGCCATGACGATCAGGATGGCAACGCAGGTAGCAGCATACATGGTTCAAATCTCCAATCGGCAGACACGTCTGTCCATTTCGCCATCAAGCAGATCCTCGGCGGCACTCCAGGTCAGGGCGTGAACCTCCAGCTTGTCACCTTCGACATTGACACACACTGTTCCTGGCGTGACGGTTATCGAGTTGGCGTACAGCATGACCCCCAACGGGGTTTTCTGGTTGGCGGTCAGGCAGATCATGGTGGGGCTGATATCAAGTTTCGGTGACCAGATGCGGCGACAGACATCGAGGTTGGCCTTGGCGACTTCCATGGCCAACCACAGCCAATAGTGAAAGATCTGCCCGGTCAGATGGATCGGCTCCGCTTCGTCGTCAACCACGTCCATGCGCCAGGCGATGAATAGAGTCAGAGCGATGGAGGCTGTAGCACAACCGAACATAAAACCCGTATAGTGGCCGGAGAGCATGAGCCAGAACAAGCCCAGAGCCGAGGCCAAATAGACGATGTGTTTAATCATGAAGTGTTTCCTCCCCCCTTAGTCGGTGTTGGTCATTTCAAAATATAACACTGTTTTTCCTAAAATAAAGTGTTGTTTACGCTGGAAGCTGCGCGAATCATTCAGATTGTCTCTCGGGCAATTAAAGATTATAAACATTGATTATGGGGTTCTATCGTGCTAGCTTAATATTAGTATTTACTATTGATAATAAACTTATTTGCCTTTCGGGGTTCTCCCTTGGACGTTTTGCTTATTCCATCACTGTTATTGCTTCTTGCAGCCCTGTTGACACTTTATCTGCGGCGTGTTTTGCGTACGGAGGTGTGTCCGGAAACTTTACCGCAACCGAAAAGGGTCCTGGTGCCAGCAGCGGAGCAGGCGCTATTGATCCAGCTTGAACAGTTGCTGGATTCCAGCTGTCGCATTTTCTGGAATGTCAGCCTCAGTGATCTGCTGCGGATTGGGCGTGGGAGCGAATGGGATAAGCCGGAGCAGCAGTTGTTGCTGAAAGAGCGCGAATTTACCAGCGTTATTTGTGATCGCGAGACTTTTGCCGTGTTGGCCGTCATTGACTTCTGCTCGACAATCGAAACTCCGGCGCCTGCTGCCAATGAATTGATTCCGGGATTGAATATTCCCGTTGTGCGTGTCAGTGAAAGTGATTGCGAGCAGAACAATCTGAGACCGCTGCTGTTGTCTCAGTTTCCGGAGTTGGAGTTGCGTCTCAGTCATCCACTGGCGGTTCCGCCAGTGTCTCAGTGCTCGGTCTTTTCTTCCTACTGATTCCTTTGCCGTATGGCGCCTGTTCGGCTCTGGCGCTAAAGCCCTTGATCCGCCCCTGTTTTCGGGTGTACAGTGTCACGGTTTTGCATTGTACTTACGGAAAGGAGGGCGATCATGGCGTCGGTCGTCTCACAAAAAATCCGCTCTTTGCTGGAGATGATTAAATTCTCCCACACCATCTTTGCGTTCCCTTTTGCCCTGATCGGCGTGGTCCTAGCCTCCCAGGCCAATGATGCTTTGCCCGGTTTCGGACAGATTTTCTGGATTTGCATGGCCATGGTTGGGGCACGTTCCGGTGCCATGGGATTGAATCGCCTGCTCGATGCACATATTGACGGTCTCAATCCACGGACGGCTGATCGCCATATTCCAGCGGGCAAAGTGTCCCGGTGGGAGGCGTGGCTGTTTGTTGTTGCCGCGTATGCGCTGTTGATTTTGTCCGCCTGGATGCTCAACCCGCTGTGCTTCTACCTGTCGTTTGTTGCCCTGTTTTTTCTGGTGCTTTATTCGTTTGCCAAACGCTTTACCGCCTATGCCCATGTTATCCTCGGCCTGTGTCTGGGAGCGGCGCCGGTGGGGGCGTGGATTGCGTTGCGCGGTGATATCAGCTGGTCGATCGTCATGATCGGTCTGGCTGTGCTGCTGTGGGTGGCTGGATTCGACGTGTTCTATGCGTTGCAGGATCTCGACTTTGACCGCGAGCAGGGGTTGCACTCCATTCCGGTCAAGCTGGGTGAAGAGGGCTCCTTCAAACTGGTACGAGGTTTCCACATCGGTATGATCGTACTGCTGTTGCTGGCCTTTCCCGGCAGTGGCCTTGGTTGGATCTATCTGCTGGGCGTGGCTGTGGTGGCCGCGATGCTGTTTTATGAGCACACTCTGGTCAAACCCGGCGATCTGAGCAAAATGGACGCGGCTTTCTTCACGATGAACGGCTACATCAGCGTTACCCTGTTTGTCTTTGTGCTGCTCGATGTGGTGATCCTATGAAGCACGTTGCTGTCGCAATCACCGGTGCTTCCGGAGCCGTGTACGGCTTGCGTCTGGTCGAGGAACTGCTCAAGCAGGGCTGTCGGGTGTCGTTGCTCGTCTCCGGTGCCGGCCGCCAGGTGCTGGCGTTGGAGCAACAGCTGAGCTGGCCCGAAGAAACAGAGGCGTTTCAGCAGCAGGCCCGTGACTATTTTAACGCTGAAGGCGAGCAGCTGTGTTGTTACGCTGAGCAGGATTTTACCGCGCCGGTAGCCAGTGGTTCGGCAGCGGCCGATGCCATGGTGGTAATCCCGGCGTCCATGGGCAGTGTGGGCCGCATTGCCTGTGCCTTGAGCAGCAACCTGATTGAACGGGTGGCCGATGTGATGCTGAAAGAGCGTCGTCCACTGATCATGGTACCGCGCGAAACCCCTCTGAATACTCTGCATCTGCAGAATTTTTTGACATTATCCCAAGCCGGGGCGGTGATTTTACCCGCCATGCCGGCGTTTTACAGCCAGCCACAGAGCCTGGATGATCTGGTGAATTTCGTTGTCGGCAAAGTACTCGACAGTCTCGGAATCAGCCATGCTCTGTTTACCCGCTGGGGAGAAGACTTATGATGGAATCAAGTGAATGTGTCGTTCGCGTACGTGAGAAAGTGGCGCGTGGCGAACGGATCAGTGATCAGGACGCTCTGGATTTGTTCAACAGTGATGACCTGTTCGGTATTGGTCAGCTTGCGGCTGAGATCAACGAAAAGAAGAACGGCAATCAGGTGTTTTTCAATGTGAACCGTCACCTGAATTACACCAACTTTTGTGTTAATCAGTGCCGCTTCTGTGCCTTTTGTCATGAACCGGGGCAACCGGGCGGCTATACCTACCACCTCAGCGAGGTGCTTGAAAAAGCAGCAGAAGCCAGTGCTGCCGGAGCCACCGAACTGCACATGGTTGGTGGGCTGCACCCGGAACTGCCGTTTGAGTTTTATCTGCGCATGATCACCACGATCAAGGCCAATAACCCCAACTTGAAGATCAAGGCGTTTACCGCCGTGGAGATCGACTATTTCTCCAAAATCTCCGAGTTGCCGGTGGAGACGGTGATCTCAGAATTGAAGCGTCTGGGGCTGGATTCCACGCCGGGCGGCGGTGCGGAAATTCTGTGTGCGGAAGTGCGCAATCAGATCTGCCCGGAAAAAATCTCCGGCGAACGCTGGCTGGAAGTGACGGAAAAGATTCATCAGGGTGGATTGAAAAGTAATGCCACCATGCTGTTCGGTCATGTCGAAGGCTATGCCGACCGCGTCGATCATATGGCCAAGTTGCGTGAGCTGCAAGATCGCACCGGCGGCTTTCAGGCGTTTATTCCTCTGGCGTTTCAACCCGATAATACGCGGATTCCCAATGCCAAAGGCCCGGATGGGATTGACTGTTTGAAAACGTTGGCCATCAGTCGCATCTACCTGGACAATTTCCAGCATATCAAGGCCTATTGGAT
>PKUE01000003.1 GCA_002869685.1 Desulfuromonas sp. | reverse complement strand
GGTAAAGCTGTGCAATTTACCTATTTTCAACATTTACGCAGTTGACAGTCGTTTGGTGTTCATGTTCTTTATTGGCTATGAAAACATTTACTACATTTCTTATTGCGATCGCCCTGAGCGGTTTTGTTACCATCCCCTCCCTTTCCATTGCCCAGACTGACGCGACTCTCGGCAATGTCGATGATCAGGATGCGGAATCGTTTCAAAAAGAGGATGATCTCCCGGAACGGGAAAAGAAAGGCAACATTCTCAATATCATCCTGGATAAAGCACCAGCCATGTCGACCGAACGCGGTACACTGGTCATTGATGCTTATATCGACAGCAACAGCAACAGTCTGTGGGATGATGATGAGCCCGACCTCAAAGGGGAAATTGTCTGCACCATCGACGGCATCGACTATCCGGTTCCGGCGTTTATCCCTGGCCTGGACTACAATGCCCGTTATAAAATCAGCTGTCAGGGAACAGGCCACTATCAACCCACCTCCTCACAAAAAAATGTGCTGATTGCCCGCCGTGGTCAGATTATCAAAATGACCATTCCATGCCGTCAGACAATATCGGCGGAATAACTGTTTTAGCCACCTTCTCAGCCCACTGAATGAGCACAGCCCAAGCCGTGCTCATTTTTTTATTGCGTAGATTCAGCCACATGACTATAATTTTTAGCACTCACTAGACCAGAGTGCTAACAAGAAACCAACATATCAAAGTGAGGAAAGAGAACGATGTCAAATCTCCCCTTGGTCATAGACAGCTTTGATCATTACATGGCCCGAATCAGTCAATTTGAACCCCTCGATCGCGAGACCGAATACGAACTGGCGCAGCGTTATCGCCAACACAACGATCTCGATGCCGCCCATAAACTGGTGTGCGCCAACTTGCGTTTTGTCGTCAAAATCGCCTATGAGTATCAGGCATATGGTCTGAAAATGATCGATTTGGTTCAGGAGGGCAACATTGGCCTTATGAAGGCGATCAAGAAATTCGACCCGGACCGCAACATCCGTCTGATCAGCTACGCCGTTTGGTGGATTCGTGCCTATATTCACAATTACATCATCAACGGCTGGTCACTGGTCAAAATCGGTACGACCCAAGCGCAGAAAAAACTGTTCTTCAAACTGAAGCAAACTCGCGAGGCATTGAAAAAACTTGGTGCGGACCCCGATCATGAAGCCATTGCCGACCAGTTGAATGTCACCGAAGCGGAAGTGGATGAAATGTCGTTACGCCTTGGTGGTCGCGACAGTTCACTCGATTGCGAAATTGCTCCCGACAGCACCACCTCTCATCTTGACAATCTGGTTGCCGAGCATGACAACCAGGAACAATACCTCATCAAGCGGGAGGACGAGAACCTGACCAGGCGGCATATTCGAAGCGCCCTTAATCAACTCAATGAACGTGAACAACATATCGTGCGTAGTCGCATCCTTGATGAAGACAAGACAACCCTACAAGACCTGGCCGAGCAGTACGGCATCAGCAAGGAGCGGGTGCGTCAACTTGAGAAACGTGCTTTGGAAAAATTGAAGGATGCTCTGATTGCACAGGGGATCGACGAAGGATAATTAATCTCAAGATTAGATATAATGCTTGAGTCACGGGTAACCATGATTTAGTATTCAACATTCGCCCTATCCATATAACGTACAAAAGGAATACTCCATGAAGCGGACTCTCTTTCTGGGATTGATCATTCTTTTTCTCGGTGCCTGTTCTTCCAGTAAAACCCCACCTCCAAACAAAGATGCTCTTTACTATCTGCAACGCGGTGAAGTGGCCATGGAGAAAGAACACTATTTGGAGGCTATTGAGAACTGGGAGAAGGTTCGCGACAGTTTCACTTCACCAGAATTAACCGCACTGGCGGAGCTAAAAATCGGTGATGCCCATTTTGAGAATAAAGACTATATCTCTGCCGTGGCATCTTACGAAGACTTCCTTAAGAAGCATCCGGCGCATTCCCAGACTGCTGCCGTCATGTATCGCCTGGGAAAATCCCACTTTAAACAAATTCTCTCAGCAGACCGCGATCAGACGGCAACACGCAATGCGCTGGCCACATTTGAGCAACTGCTTAAAACTTACCCTGAGTCGGTAAACGTTGAAGAACTTCAGGCCGACATCCAGCAATGCCATAACCGCCTGGCTGCCAATGAAGCCTACGTTGGCCGTTTCTACCTTAAGACAAAACGCTACTCTGCTGCGATCAGCCGCCTTAACGCCATCCGTTCAACCTACCCTGAGTATCCCGAGATGCCGGAAATCCTCTTCGATCTCGCCCGAGCCCAACAGCTGGATGGTAAATCCGATCAGGCAACCTTGACACTTAATCTGCTGCAGCAGCATTACACCCTTAACGAAGAACTCCGCGAGCAAACAACTGAGTTCCGCGAAGAACATAACATTTAGTCGCAATATGGCTTCACATGAGCAATAAAAAAGCCTTCCCGTCGGAAGGCTTTTTTATTGTTTCATTTGCCACATCCAAAGACATTTCAGCGCGTCTCATCCACGGGGCCATAGCAACTCAAAATCGCTTTTCCCCACCAAAAATAACACACTGTTTCCCACCTCTAAAATTAATCCGGTATACGGTTAAACGGTGAATATGTATACAGAAATGTATACATATTCACCGCCAGTTGCCATAACGAAGTATTAGAAACAGACGCTCAATGTTCGCCTTTAGAACAAAACAGTCTTCATTTCCGCTAAAAAACGACCAAAGATTTAAATCAATAAAATACTAAATAATTTCAACATATTAGCAGATCACTACACACAATCAAACCGCCACAATGACTTCAGTTTCGATAAACTTAACACGAACCGTAAATCACATTTTATGCTACATTTCGTTTGACTTAATTATTCACATATATTATACATTCCGATCATAACATGGTTTTAGCTTCGCATTTTTTACCTCATCTGGTCATTCGACCAGTAAAAACCTTCTAAATGCGACCCTTCAAAACCACATTCAATTTTTATTTCATTTGGGACGATCTATTCACACACCTGTTAAGGAGGAAGCACTATGTCTGAATTCGGAACACTCGAAAGCCGTGTGCACCGTAAAGCACTGCTCGACAAAGTCATTTCCGCTGAAGAATGTATCCAATTCTTCAAAAGCGGTATGGACCTGGGCTGGTCTGGTTTTACTCCGGCTGGCTACCCCAAAGCGGTACCCATCGCCCTGGCTGACCACGTTGAAAAGAACAACCTGCAAGGTCAACTGAAATTCAACCTGTTCATCGGCGCTTCCGTCGGTGCAGAAACTGAAGACCGTTGGGCTTCACTGGATATGATTGATCGCCGCTGGCCTTATCAGACCGGCAAGAATATCGCCAAGGGGATCAACGAAGGCCGCATCCGCATGGGTGACAAGCACCTGTCTCTGTTTGCTCAGGACCTGGGTTACGGCTTCTATACTCCGAAACTGGATGTTGCAATCATTGAGGTTTCTGAAATCCTCGCTGACGGCTCTCTGGTTCCGACTTCTTCCTGTGGTGTCATCGGCGAAATTCTGATGATTGCTGACAAAATCATTGTCGAGGTCAACACCGGACAACCTTCTTTCCGCGGCATGCACGACTGCATCATCCCCCTCAAGCCACCCAAGCGTCAGCCATTCCTGATCAGCAAGGCCAGTGACCGCATCGGTACCGAGTCCTTCCCTTGCGACCCGGATCGCATTATCGCTGTCGTTGAATCCAAATACCGCGACAAAGGTCGCGCGTTCGCAGATGCTGACGAAACCTCTGAAGCGATTGCCGGCCACATCATGCAATTCTTCGGTGACGAAGTTAAGGCGGGTCGTCTGCCTGAAAACCTGCTGCCCCTGCAATCCGGCGTTGGTTCCATCGCCAACGCGGTTGTTGGTGGTCTGGCCAAAGGTCCTTTCAAGAACCTGACTGTTTACACCGAGGTTCTTCAGGACACCATGCTCGATCTGTTTGACTCCGGCAAACTGGATGCAGCATCTTCCTGCTCCCTGTCTCTCTCCGAAACTCCGGGCTTCCCCCGTTTCTTCGAGAACTGGGACAAGTAT
>PKUE01000004.1 GCA_002869685.1 Desulfuromonas sp. | reverse complement strand
CATCATTTGCAATCAAAACAGGCCTTTGTTTTCTTTTCCCTTTTTCCGACCCCTTCAAACATGTTATGGAATCGGGAACTTTTGATTCTTAGCAAACAATAGCAGCCACATTACCACCACACCTTCTAATGATAAAGTTCCACATTGATCTAATTTAAATTTTACGGAGTCCCATAAATGTCCCTCCAGCCTCTCCTCGGCCTCGGTGTATTCATCCTCATCGCCTGGCTGATCAGCGAACAACGCCGCCGTTTTCCAGTGCGACTGGTCATCATCGGCCTGGTGTTGCAACTCGTTCTTGCCGCCCTGCTCTTTCATGTCCCCTGGTTTCAAAGCCTGTTTCTGGTACTAAACAAAGTGGTACTGGCCTTGGAAAACGCCACGGCTGCCGGAACCAGCATGGTGTTTGGTTATCTGGGCGGTGGTGCGTTGCCGTTTCAGGAGCCTTTTCCCGGCAGTGCCTACATCCTCGCTTTTCGCGGCTTGCCGCTGGTACTGTTGATCAGTGCGTTATCCTCGCTGCTGTTTTACTGGCGGGTGTTGCCACGCATCGTGCAGGGCTGTTCGTGGCTGCTGCAGAAAAGCCTGGGCATTGGCGGAGCCGAAGGACTGGGCGTGGCGGCGAATATCTTTGTCGGCATGGTGGAATCACCCTTGATCATCCGTCCGTATATTCAGCAGATGACGCGCAGTGAGCTGTTCACTTTGATGAGCTGCGGCATGGCGACCATTGCCGGGACGGTGATGGTGCTTTACGCCAGCATTCTCAGTTCGGTATTGCCGGACATCATGGGCCACATCCTGACGGCATCGCTGATCAGCGCCCCGGCGTCAGTGGTGATCGCCAAGATCATGGTGCCGGAAAAAGACGACACCACCCATGCGACCCTGGTGCCCGACACCAACGTGCGCAGCAGCATGGATGCCATCACTCAGGGTACGGTCCAGGGCGTACAGTTGCTGATCAACATCGTGGCGATGATTATTGTCATGGTAGCGTTGATTGCCTTGATCAACAGCCTGCTTGGCGTATTCTTTGAGGGCGTGACCTTGCAGAGTCTGCTCGGCACTGTACTGGCTCCGGTAGCCTGGCTGATGGGCGTGCCGTGGCAGGAAGCTCCGGCGGCAGGTGCGTTGTTTGGCACCAAGACGGTGATCAACGAGTTTGTCGCTTATCTGAATATGACCCAATTGCCGGAGGGTACCTTGAGCCAGCGCAGCCTGTACATCATGACCTATGCCCTGTGCGGCTTTGCCAACCCCGGCAGCCTCGGCATCATGATCGGCGGCATGGGTGCCATGGCCCCGGAGCGTCGTCATGAGATCGTCGGCCTCGGGGTGAAATCGTTGCTGGCCGGAACGCTGGCCACCAGCATGACCGCCGCTATTGCGGCTCTGATGTTGCCGACTCTATGATCAAACGTTTTGAAAACGCACCGTTTAACCACGCTAATATCCGGTTGTTTATCGCCTTCCGGGTGTTTTACAACGCGCGGTTTTACTACCCCGTTTTCACCATTCTATTTCTCGACTTCGGCCTGACTCTGGAGCAGTTCACCCTGCTCAACGTGGTGTGGGCCATGACCATCGTGCTGCTGGAAGTACCGTCCGGCGCGTTGGCCGATCTGTTCGGTCGCCGCCGTCTGCTCATTGCCACATCACTGCTGATGATTGCTGAATTGTCGCTGATCAGTTTTGCGCCCAGCACCCAGCCGGAGTGGATCTTTTACCTGTTTCTGGCCAACCGACTGCTTAGCGGTGCGTCGGAAGCCATGGGCAGCGGCGCGGATGAAGCCCTGGCCTACGATACGCTGGTGGCGGCCGGGCAAAAGGACTTGTGGCCCAAGGTGCTTGACGTCCAGCTCAAGGTGCAGCAGATCGGCTTTATCGTTGCCATGACACTGGGCGCGCTGGTCTACGACCCGGAGCTGCTTAACCGCATCGCCGGATGGATCGGCTTCAACGGCGAGCTGACGTTACGCAACACCATGCGCTATCCATTGCTGCTGACTCTCGGCTCCGCGCTGGTCACACTGCTACTGACTTTAAAGATGACCGAACCACCGCACACCGAATCACCCAAACAAGGCTTTTTCGCCACAGCCTTTGCCACCACCCGGTTGATCATCGACAGCGCCAAGTGGATCTGGCACACGCCGTTTGCCCTCGGCATCATCCTGTTTACCATGCTGTTCGATCACATCATCCGCATGCTGCTGACCCTCAACAGCCAGTATTACCGCATGATCGACATTCCCGAGGCGCTGTTCGGTGTGATCGGCTCGTCCATGTCGGTAATGGCTTATTTTATCCCACCACTGGCGGTGTACGCGGCTAGCCGCTTTCGTCCGGTGGTGAATCTGAGTTGGATGAGCGTGCTGATGATGATCGGTTGCGCGACGTTTGCCCTGTTTATCCCCTGGTACGGGGTGTTGCCCATGGCGCTGGTATTTGTGGTGTTTATGTTCAACATGTTTTTCGGCAGCCATTATCTCAATCAGGTCACGCCGTCCCACATGCGCGCTACCGTGCTGAGTTTTCGCGGTCTGAGTTTTAATCTGGCCTATGCCGGAATCAGTCTTGCCTACACTGGTGCTTACGCCTGGTTCAAACAACAGGCCCCAACCACATTGAACGAAGCGCAGCTGGAACGTCACACCTTCATGATCACGTCCGAGCAATTCCTCTGGTATTTTGTTATGCTGCTTATCGTGCTGTGCGCTATCGTGCTGGCTGCCCAACGTGCTGCCCGCCACAAAGCGAATTCGGAACAACAAGGTTAATCTCAGGTGATGGTGATGAAAAGTGATGACATCTTGAAGCACTTCGCGTGGATACTGGTGGTTGCATTACTCTTGGCTGGCTGCACTTCCCAGAGTGAAGATCGACCAACGCCACTGCACCCTGATGAGGAAACAACCACATCACCCGCCGAGGAATTGTCGCAACCGGCTCCTGAGCCTGCGCGTGAAGTACCCGTTTCACCACCAGCGCCGATCACTCTGGAAGTGGATCAAACAACCTTGGAAACGTTGTCCCTGCCGAAAGACACGTCATTGCATGATGCAGCCCCAACCAAGCAGACCAAGGCCGCTAAAGCGGATAAAAAGGTCAATGTCAGTGGTGGTGTATTGACCGATGACAAAGCGGAAAATCTTGAGGACAGTGTCAGTGGTGGCGAAGTTAAAATTGACATCAAACTGGACTAGATACTTAGCGATTAAAAATAAAAACGCACTAAAAGCAACTTACAGCTTGCTATGCCCCGCACACCGTGCTAGTGTGACGCCATCTTAAGTAAGTTTGTGTCGCTAATTTAGCTCTCGCCAGTCGGACAAGGTGTCAGACTGGATCATTAAACACAGGCCCTTTGGGCATGTGTTTTTTTATTTTGTGGAGAGCAGACACACAGAAAAAAGTTCCTACGGGAACACATGGAGAAAAGAAAATGGCAGAAGGTACAGTAAAATGGTTTAACGACACTAAGGGTTTTGGTTTCATCGAGCAGGACAATGGCCCTGACGTATTCGTACATTTTTCAGCAATTCAAAGCGACGGATTCAAATCCCTTGCTGAGGGCGACCGCGTAAGCTTCGACGTGACCGAAGGTCAAAAAGGTCCTCAATCAGCTAACGTGCGCAAAGTGTAAACCATTTTGTAACCGTTTGATTCTTAAAAGCCCTGCTCATTGTGCAGGGCTTTTTTTGTTGCGATCCCTTACACCAAGCCCACGCTATGACCTGGAGAGGCCTCTGAGATTTTCAGGTTAAAACCTTTCTCCACCTCTGAACGCCTCCATATCTCCCTATTTCTCTGCAAAAATCTCGCTGCATAAAAAAATATACAATTCCTTATTCGCCGTATGGATTTATCATACTGCTGATAACACATTGAAATCATTTAAACTCAACTGTCTTTATCGCGTAATCGTCAATCGATTTCGACCAACACTGCATATTTTATCTATACATATGCAACCACCAAGACACACAGAAACGCCACTAAGCATCAATAAATATCTCTTTAATTTCATAACCTTACAAAAGATTTTTCCCCTTAGATTTTTTTTGGCACATCTCTCGCTATATCAGAAAGGCAAGAACATCACGCAACGTACATTGACATGACATACAGCATACATGCAGCATCACAGGAGGACATCATGAAAGCTCTCAAGAAAAT
>PKUE01000138.1 GCA_002869685.1 Desulfuromonas sp. | reverse complement strand
CAGTCCAACGTGGCCTTTCAACTGGCGGATGCCGAAAACCTGCCTTTTGAAAACGGCAGTTTCGACCTCGTCACCTGCCGCATCGCAGCGCATCATTTTCCCGCTTGTCAGAAGTTTATTGCGGAGAGTGTTCGGGTGTTGAAAAAAGGCGGGTTGCTGGCGGTGCAGGATCATGTGTTGCAGGAAGAGGAAAGCCACGCCCTTTATGTGGATCAATTTGAACGCCTGCGCGATCCCTCCCACTTTCGCGCCTATTCCGAGCAGCAGTGGCGGCAGATGTTTCAACTTGGCGGGTTGAAGGTCGAGCACACCCGGCAACTGACCAAACGGCATAATTTTATCGACTGGGCCAAACGGATGAACTGCACGGAAGAGACGCTTGAGGAATTGGTGGCCATGATAAAAAATGCCCCTGATGCCGTCATCGGCTGGCTGGAGCCATTGCCCGATGTCGATCACTTTGGCGGGACAGGCTCAAGTTTCGTCAACCACCATATCATTGTTGTCGGGCGCAAAGAGTAGTACGCTGTCGATCACAGTGAGTCGGGTTGAAGTCCCATTGGCTCAAAAAACTCAGCAGGACGACTCAACCGCTTCGGCAGACTTGCCCCGCCCTTTTTGTTTAACGACATACATGTTCTGATCCGCAACACGCAAAAGTTCCTCTGCCGTCTCCCCATCCTCTGGGAACAGGGAAAATCCGACACTGGCCCGGCTCTTCACCTCTAAAGAATCGAACTGAAAGGGGGCTTGCAGGGCCGTATCGATTCGTGCGATCAGACTCTCAACACCGGACAAGCCATCGACCTGGGGTAAAAGGATGACGAACTCGTCCCCACCCATGCGCGCCAGAGTATCTGAATCCCGCATCAACTTCTGTACCCGCTGCGCGACTCCTTTGAGAAGCAGATCTCCAACATCATGCCCATAGGTATCATTGACCAGTTTGAAACCATCCAGATCCATAAACAGAACGCCCATCGGCTGCCTGGTGCGCCGTGCTTGCGCAAGGGCCTGTTGCAGGCGCTCCACCAGCAAGTAGCGGTTGGGCAGATGCGTTAAATTATCGTGAAGAGCCATAAACCGCACGGCTTCTTCGGAGGCCTTACGTTCGCTGATATCGGAAATGATGTTCAGGGTGGCCGGATTGTTCTTCCAATGGATCAACACCCCTGTCAGTTCTATCGGATAAATGGTACCGTCACGCTTCAGAAACTGGCTTTCATAACGGACAGGAGAGGCTTTCCCCGCGAGCCGTTTCAGATGATTAGCCATCATCGTCTCACGAGCTTCGGGGGCAATCAGAGGCAAGAAGCTGTCCAGTGCCAGCAATGCATCATGATCATAACCGGTCATTTCACACGCGCGTGGATTTACGAAGACCAATCGCTTATTTTGTACGACAACGATCCCTTCATGGGCATTATCGACCAGACTGCGAAAAGACTCTTCACTCTCCGTCAACCGCATATTGAGGTCTTGGAGTGTTTTATTAAACCTGTTGACCTTGCGATAACGAGAGAAGAGCAAAAAACCAATAACACCAGTAACTGCCAGTACTTTCCAGAGCAATGAATAGTCAAACTCATGTTCATAAGTGACAGCAATCCATTTGCTGTGAATTTCCTGGACCGGATTACTGCCTATGCTTTTAACCGCCTTATCAAGGATGTGCAACAGCACAGGATCGTCATTTCTGACGGCAATGCCAAGCTCCCAGTTTCGATTGATCCGTCCGGAAATTTTGATCGACGATGAAAAGTAATGGGTAATTTCATATGAAATGGTGGTCAGGTTGTCGACAAATCCGTAGATTTCATTTTTCTCAAGTGCCGCAAGGCCATCGTAAATCGTATCAAATTCTGCAATATCCATTTCAGGATATTCCATTCTCAGAAATTCTGTAAAAGCATAGCCTTTGACAAGCCCCATGCGATGATGAAGCACATCTGGCAGATCTGCGATGAAGGGCTTTTCCTTGGTTGTGGCAATGACAAGAGGAATAACGATATAGGGCGTTGTAAAGTTCAGGTATGTTTTTCTTCCAGGCGTTGCCATGGCCAGTGGCAGAATATCGCATTTCCGAAATTTCACGTTCTCAAGTGTTTCCGGCCATGACTCCGTTGGAACGAGTTGAAAATTTATTCCCAATTTTTGTGCGACCAAATCAAGATAGTCTGCGCTCATTCCGACATGTATATTATTAGAGACCGCCTCAAAGGGCATCCAGCCGGGATCAACACAAACCTTAATCGTCTTTTTTTGTGCAAGATACGCTATTTCCTCGTTTGTTAACTCCAGAAGAGAGGCTGTTACATCCCGCGTTTCTTCACTGTTGACAGGGCATCCTGAGGCACTGTCGATGCTATTTTGAGCAAAAGTCAAAGAGGTTTGGAAAAGAACAACCAAAATCACGATGTAAATTGACTTCCGCATCTAGGCATACCCTCGAAAAACGTTAATTTCCATACAATAGAATTGATTAGCAAAAATAGACATATAGGAGTTTTGCTGCTATCCCACAGTTTAATCAATCCCCCCCCTTTTAGCAAACGATAGGATCGTTAATCCAGATTCAAAAACAAGAGAAGGCCAGAGCATTACAGGATGCCCCGGCCTTCTCTTGTTTTATATTTATTCCTCAGCACTGAGGGACTCTTTTAATCTTCCCCCCACGCACTCCACAAGCGACGGACTAGGGGATGAGCATACCCGCCAACGGACGAAACGGCACAATTTTATCGACCGGGGCAAACGGATGAACTGCTCAAAGAGACATTAGAGGATTTGGTGCCCATGAAGAAAAATGCTCCCGAAACCATCAAAGCTTGGCAGGAACCCTTGCCGGACGCTAAACATTTGCCAACAAGAGGAAGTCCACCGCAGGCTTGCCCCCTTTGGCATTTTTGAGTCCGAGAGAAAATCTTTAAAAGTAAAGGGCGTTGAGAGACGGTCTCAATGGGAGACGCGGCATGTAAACCTTTTATGATGGTATTTTTTCAGTTGGCTTATTGAACTATTTCCATCCGTTTCAAGCTCATGATTTTGTTCCGCCAAAATTGCTGACTTTATCTTCTATTCGCTGCCAACCGTTGTTCATTGATTTGAAGATCCCGTGTACTTTCATCGGTGTACGCGTGGTTCGGGGGTCAAGCTCGTGAAACATCGGTAAGCTGAAATAGTACAGTCTGGTCTCTTCCCCGAAACGCAGACGGCAGACCGGTAATCCAGCGAAATTGTCAACCAGGTACTCAGGGGTATCTGCCGATGACATTTTGTGGCTCTTATGGATAAAAACTGACGAATGGCCGAAGCTCAACGCTTCTTTTTTGGGGAGGCCACTCGTTTCTGCCGAGGTGTTGCAAAACACGGTGACGGTATTTCGGACTCCCGGCGTGTATTGCATATATTCGCCATAAAAACCATTGACCACATCACGAAAGGCCGTGTGTTCCGGTTTTGGATTGCATTCCAAAACCATCAACAGATCAAGTTGTTGGCGACTGTTAAAATACAGCTGATTGGCTTTGTCGACAATTGCGCTGATGTTCGACTGGTGAAGATCGCGGTAAACATAGTCGAAACAGATCAGGCTCATAAAAGTGAAACTGGTCGGCTGACAATGAAACAGTGGAAAAACCTTACCTCGGTAAAGGTTGTGCTGCGAATCAAGGTGCTCTTCCCCGACATACGGATGACTTTTGGCCTGCATGAAGACCCTGAATCTGCCATCATTTTCCTTAACCGCGGTAATACTGCAGTTGGTTGGAAGCTCATCGATATCACCGCTATCGAGATCCTGAATAACCGAAGCCAGTGCTTCAGGGTTGTCATCAGAGTAGCGTTCCAGCAACTCCCGGTACTCCACCAGTGGCACATGGTCCACGCCAAAAAATGTCACTGAATTCGGCCGAAATCTTTCTTCGATAAATGTCAGTGCACTGTCGACATATTCACCGGGAATAGCCGCTTCTGGGAAAGCCACAAAATGGCATTTTTTCAGGTTGCCTTCACCCGTAGCAACGAGCTCGAACACTGTCTTCAGTTCATCCCACTTATTCTTAGGATTGGCCAGCCGACAGGAAAAATCGGCCAAGCCCAAATGATTGGGAAGCTGGCAAACCATGTAGTGCAAAGGATCACCGAGAGGCAAGTCGACATTGATATGTTTCTCTATGATTTCAAACATCACAAAATCTCCCAAAACGCCTTAACTTAAAGTTTCACGAACGGTAACTACTTGACCATTTGAGAAACTCTCCAGAAACGTTCTGCACCTTCATAGCTATCATCAGTCACGTTCCACCCAGTCCGAAACACATTTGCTTTGACCAGATTTTTTTAAGGGAGAAAACATCTTTGGCGATAATGATGTCGAATCCCTTCTGCACCAGTGCACAGGTTAAATCATTGAACGTTTTGCCGCTACCGATTTTAACCCAGCTCGCCTCTATTTTACCAATTTTCCTCATCCAGCCAGCGGGCGTTGCTGACTACCGCCACAGGCCTGCCTAC
>PKUE01000085.1 GCA_002869685.1 Desulfuromonas sp. | reverse complement strand
AGCTATACACTTGCCTCTATGCGCGATTAGCTCAGCTGGATAGAGCGCTGCCCTCCGGAGGCAGAGGCCATAGGTTCGAATCCTATATCGCGCGCCACTTAAACATTAAAGGGTTGACCGATTTTCGGTTAACCCTTTTTCTTTTCTACAAAATCGTCTTCGTGCCTTTTCGTGCATTGGCGGACATAACACGTCAACGGAAGATCAGACATAGTGCAAGAAACAGAAGACTGCCGCTAATCCAGCGCCAGAGAACCCGTTGAATATGGTCTGAGCCCTGCTGCCATCTCTCTGCTTCGGCACGCCAGGTGAGCCCAGTCATCCGTGATGAGTGTTCCTCGTTAAAAAAGGATTCCTCTCTCGCTTATTCGGTGTCTTTCTTGATAACCTGTGAAGAACTGACAAATGCCCGCCCCTGACTACCAACCATCACGCATTCAATAATAGGAACGTTCACTTCTTTTGCAGCTTGCCATTGAATGATAAAATTGGCTCCGACACCACCCTCATCTTCGTAATTAGACAGGTAAATATAACTTGTGCCTAAGGGACCTATCGTCTCCGGTTGGTTATAATATCTCTTTATCAGCCCCCCCTTGGTGTCGTAATAATCTGCAACGGTTACTCGAATTTGATTGTGAAGATCCGTATTGCGAATAATCAGAGTGTTGGCGAGATCTGCGGGAACTTTTTTGGGGCCGGAAATAACATTTGAATAGACCGGCACATAAACAGTTTGGCCGACTGACAAATTTATACGTTCTTGCGCAGCAAAAGCTGGTGAACAAATCAAAAGAAATAAAACCAATATAATTACACGCACTTCTACTCTCCTAATTATTGCAAACATGAACGGACAAGCGCCACTTCTTACGTCGATACCTTTTATCAACCACAATGCATTACACCACATAGCCGTAATCCGCAAGGATATCCGCCACGGCATCCTTGTTGATAAAGCCTCTGTTTATTTCGTTGATAATGGTTTGAACACCAGCCTCAGCACTGTGCATCTCATTATAGCGGGCATCGTCCGGTGTGAGCATGATGTAGCCGTCATCGGTATGGCTATAGACAAGCTTGACGTCATCACCGTAGGACTCTTTGAGTTGGCGCTCAACGCCAACGACCTCCATGTATTCCTCGGTTCTTCGGCGATAATACGGATCTTGACTCTCATTGTCGGTTTGCAGCAGCAAGGGGCCTTCCGCCCATCGCCCGGCGGGCCTGAAGAGATCGATATCCATATAGGTGAAGTTGACACCATCTGGTAGAGGTCCAAGAGCGATGGATTCAATGACCGTCATGCCCGGAACATTTTGCACCGATGCTGCGCCATCGACGGCGGCGTTACTCTCCGATTCATGTGTTTCGGCACAGGCGGCCAGTTGCGAGAAAAAGTCTTGGCTTTCCGACTCGGAAACGGTTTCCAAAAGCGACACGCCATCCCTGCGGTCGAGGCTATGGCCTGACGTGATCACGCTTATGCCGTCGATGGTGACGGTCGAGCGTTGCTCAATTGGGGACATAAAGGCATTAAATGCTTCGGCTGCCCCTGCCACATTCGCCTGGGTGCTAACAGTGCGGTCTGTCGAGGAGGCTGTATTTTGCGGCCCGTTGACTATTTGCTCCAAGACCGTTTGAAAATCATCGGCAGATTTATCGGCCTTTTGCGAAGCCGTCGTCGATGAAAAAGTGGAGGTAGCGTTTATCGCGGAAAGGGACATAACATTCTTCCTTCATCGTCAGAAATGATGAATTTTTTTTGATCAGGAGGCTGAAAAAACAGGTCTGGTACGCGTTATCAGGTGATCTGCCCCAGTTCTTGCATCCGCTCCAACAGCGCATTGGCGGCTGGATCTGATTCAAAACGTGCCATCACGGCCTGCTGCAAAGCTTCAGAATCGCGAATCTGCACATAGTCCGCAGAACCGTCTTCCGTCAAACGGGCCACCTCGTCATGGAAGAAGGTCAACAGCTTGCCACTGTAATCATTAATACTTTGCTGATCTTCTTGGGAAAGTTGTGAAAACGTATAAGCCTGCGTCTCACGATAAGGTGCGCCAATCTGTTGCTGACTTAAATCGATTGTTCTCGCTAGCGGCAGCATATCCGCATACCAATCAGGCAGGCGATACGCCTCAAGTGATTGGGAGGCCTGCTCGATGGCTTTTGCTTCATCGGAGATGGTGACAGTATCCCCCTGAGTCGCGGTTGTTGCGGTCAAATCCGTCGATGTTTTCTGCTGACGGTTATAGGTCGATGAAACATTTTGTGCGGATGTCGCAGTCGTGACATTCATACGCCGGTCTCCCCCCCCCAAATGATGTGAAATCAATGATGACATTCGTCTTGCAATAAAAATCGCTTGATGGTTCGATAGCACTTCCTTATCTGCCTTATCGGCAGCAAACGATAATTCTTTATGCACGGCAGCCATTATGTCTATAACCATGGACAAAACAGTCTGTTTTTCTATGTGCCAAGAGCAGACCGCAGCACGATGTCCAAAAGTTTCGCTGAAATGACCAACTGAGGATCTCCCATGTACTCTGATTTTGAAACCATCTCCTCTTATTATGACGACCTGTACGTCAAAGACGAAGAATACGCACCGGAAGCGGCCAAAGTGAAGGAACTGCTGAGCGCACACGGCATTGCCCCGCAGTCGGACCTGCTGATTCTCGCCTGTGGAACCGGCGGTCATATTCCCTATTTCACCGATGAGTACAAAGTGAGCGGACTGGATCTGAGTGAAGACATGCTGGCGGTGGCGGAAAAGAAATTCCCCAACCTCACCTTTCACCGCGGCAATCTGATTGATTTTGATGTGAAGGCAAACTTTGACGCGATGATCTGCCTGTACGGTTCCATCGGCTTTGTTAAAACCGTCGCCAATCTGCGTGCGGCCATGAGGCGGATTGCTGCCCAGCTGCGTCCCAATGGCGTTGCCCTGATTACGCCCTGGAGCACCAGAGAAGATTTTCGGGAATGTCTCGTCGTCGATGCCGTGGATGAACCGGATCTGAAGATTTCGCGCATGGAACAAGTGCGCTTAAAAGAGCCGGGCATCGTCGAAGTCACCTTTCACCACCTAATCGGCCAAGGCACGGACGTAACCTACCATCAACAAGCGGTGGAAATCGGCCTGTTCTCCCGCCAGGACTACCTCAGTGCCCTGACCGATGCCGGGCTGACCCTTGTTGAGGAATACGCAGGCAGCGATGTGCGTGGCGGCGCGTATCTTGGCAAACGGATAAATGCCTAGGGTATTTATCTTTGCCACACCGGTGCGTTGGGCTACAATCGGCCACTATGAAAACAACCTCTGAAAACATCCACTACGGCTGGATCATTGTCGGCGTCGGCACGCTGATTATTGTCGCTGGCCTGGGGCTGGCGCGTTTTGCCTTTGGCATGCTGCTGCCATCCATGGGAGCGGACCTTCAGCTGTCCTATGACCAGATGGGTTTACTGGGAACAGTCAATTTTGCCGGCTACCTGACCGCTGTTGGGTTGACGCCACTGCTGTTAAGACGGATGGCACCGCGCAGGTTGATTGCCGGTGGACTGTTTGTCATAGCCCTGTGCATGGTGGGCATCAGTATCAGCCAGATGTTTTTCACCATCCTGGTGTTGTACACCATTGTCGGCATCGGCAGCGGACTGGCTAACATCCCGTTGATGGTGCTGGTATCGTACTGGTTTCGGCGTGAACGGCGCGGCCGCGCTGCCGGATTCATTGTTATCGGCAGCGGCTTTGCCATTATTCTGTCCGGCTTTTTGATTCCACGTCTCAATGAGGTGTATGGTGCGCAAGGCTGGCGTATCAGTTGGCTGGTGCTTGCTGCGCTGGTGCTGGTCATCGCCGTGATTGCGAGTCTGTTGATCCGCAACCATCCACAGGAAAAAGGGCTGGAGCCGGTTGGCAACGGCGGTCCGGCCCCCTACGACCCGAGTGAAACGCACGGTCACTACAAAGCCAGCCAGATCCTGGTCCGCCTCGGCCTGCTCTATTTTGCCTTTGGCGCTACCTATGTTATCTACGGCACGTTTATCGTCACCACCCTGATCAATGAGTACGGCTTTGCCGAGCAGACCGCCGGACATTTCTGGTCGTGGGTCGGTTTTTTCACTCTATTTTCAGGCGTGGTGTTCGGCACCCTGTCGGACCGCATCGGTCGCAAAGGGGGATTGATGGTGGTGTTCGGAGTTCAGACGCTGGCCTATCTGCTGGCCGGTGCCCAACTAGGATCAACCGCTATCTCCTGCTCCGTTGTCCTTTACGGGGTAGCGGCATTTGCCATTCCCGCCATCATGGCTGCCGCCATAGGTGATTACCTGGGACAGGCGCGCGCCGCAACCGGTTTTTCGATCATCACCTTCTGCTTTGCCATCGGCCAAACCATTGGTCCGGCGGTCGCAGGTGTCGTCGCCGAGCACAGCGGGTCATTCAGCAGCAGTTATCTGGCTTCGGCGCTGTTGACGGCCACTGCCATCGGGGTTGCCCTGACCCTGCCTGCACCAAC
>PKUE01000032.1 GCA_002869685.1 Desulfuromonas sp. | reverse complement strand
GGCCTTACGCGCAACAGCATGGGCTGGCGATTTTGGCCTATGGGGCCATTTGTCGTGGATTGCTGTCTGGCAAAATGATGGCTGAGCCAACGTTTGAGGGCGATGATATTCGCCAGTATGATCCCAAGTTTAGAGCGCCGCGTTATGCCGCCTATCTTGACGCAGTGGCCAAGCTGGATGCGTTTGCTCAGGAGCGTTATCAACGTGGTGTGCTGGAACTGGCGGTGCGTTGGGTGATTGATCAGGGAGCGATTGCTTTGTGGGGGGCGCGCCATCCGCAGCAGTTGGATCGGGTGAAGCAGGTATTTGGTTGGTCGTTGTCGGAGGCGGATCGCGATGAAATTTCCGCGATTGTCAATGCGACGATTACTGATCCGGTTGGACCGGAGTTTATGGCGCCGCCGGCGCGGAAATAGAAACGGATGTGGTTCGTGCAAGGGGCTTTTCTCCCTTGTGAGAACCTCGGAAGTTTGAGATCAAAGTCAAGGTCGCCGGGACTCGCCCCGGCAGGCGACATCCTTTTGACTTGCCGCTCAAAAGGATGCAAAAACCGGCTGAACTTCTCCTGAACCTAGCTTTACCTACACTGCGTCTGTTTCCGATGTGCGTTACTGATTCGGCTCGCCGCCCTTGAGGTCGGCGAATCGTGTAACTCATCATCTCTAGCGTAAAACGTTGATAACACTCTTTCGTCTTTCTTTATCTCTGGTGTGGCACCGATCAAACGGGTGGGACGGTGCCCACCCTTCAGTTGTGGGTTATTTAGCCCTTTAGCTCTCCCGTTCAGCAGCGCCGAACGCAAGGAGCTGGAGCCCGCGTCACGTGGGCACCAACTATGAGAACGGATGAGGTTCGCCAGAGCAATACGCTTCGTATCAAGTACCACAAAACTAAAAAAAAGCCCTGCCGCAAAAAATGCAGCAGGGCTTTTCCAATCTAAATCAGATGACGCGAATTACAGATTGTAGAACACGTCCTTGCCATTGAAGATGGAAACACCTTCCAACTCATCCTCAATACGCAGCAGCTGATTGTACTTGCAGATGCGGTCGGTACGGCACAGTGAACCGGTTTTGATCTGACCGGCGTTGGTCGCTACCGCCAGGTCGGCAATGGTGGAGTCTTCAGTCTCACCACTGCGGTGAGAGATGACGCAGGTGTAACCGGCGCGCTTGGCCATCTCGATGGCTTCGAGCGTCTCGGTCAGGGTGCCGATCTGGTTAACTTTGATCAGGATCGAGTTAGCAATCCCTTTATCAATGCCTTCCTTGAGGATCTTGCTGTTGGTGACAAACAGGTCGTCGCCGACGATCTGAATTTTGTCGCCCAGCTTGTCGGTCATGATCTTCCAGCCGTCCCAGTCGTTTTCAGCCAAGCCGTCTTCGATGGAGATGATCGGATAGCGGTCAACGAGGTCCGCATAAAAAGCCACGGTCTCTTCAGCGGTTTTGAGCGCCTGCTCTTCGTTGGCGAAGTTGTACTTGCCATCGCTGTAGATTTCAGATGCGGCGACGTCCAGCGCGAGGAGGATCTCTTCGCCAGCTTTATAACCAGCGGCTTCGATCGCTTCCATGATCACCTGCAGCGCTTCTTCGTTGCTGCCGAGGTTGGGAGCAAAGCCACCCTCATCGCCAACGGCGGTGTTGTAGCCTTTGTCTTTGAGCACTTTCTTCAGGGCGTGGAAGATCTCAGCACCCATGCGCAGCGCTTCTTTGAAAGAAGGGGCGCCGGCGGGCATGATCATGAATTCTTGAATGTCGACATTGTTGTCGGCATGAGCACCACCGTTGAGAATGTTCATCATCGGCAGCGGCAGTTCCTTGGCATTGGGACCGCCGAGGTACTGATAGAAAGGCAGGCCGGATTCTTCGGCTGCGGCACGCGCGCAGGCCAGGGACACGCCGAGCAGAGCGTTGGCGCCGAGGTTGCTCTTGGTCTCAGTGCCATCCAGTTCAAGCAGTTTGGCATCGATACCGGCCTGGTCAGTGACTTCCCAGCCGATCAGGGCATCACAGATCTTCTCGTTGACGTTGTCAACGGCCTTTTGCACCCCTTTGCCAAGATAGCGGGATGCGTCGCCATCGCGCAGTTCCAGTGCTTCACGCTCGCCGGTGGAAGCACCACTGGGAACGGCGGCGCGGCCGAGAACGCCGCTTTCAAGCAACACGTCAACTTCGATGGTGGGGTTGCCACGTGAATCAAGAATTTCACGTGCGTAGATGTCCATGATTTCGCCCATGACTGAACTCCTTTGTTGTCCTATTTTTTACTGAAGTAATTAGAAGAATCGGACTTTCGTCCTGCGTAATATTGGTGGGTCCGTCCCAAGACGGGCCATTTTAAAACAACGTGTGTTTCCGGCGCTGTATTTATAACACAGGGCGAAAAAAATTAAAGGCAATTTTGTACTTCATTTGCCCTCAGACTCTTCCGCGGGTTTGCTCCCCGTAACGACCCTGATGGTATTCTGTTGTGCGGAAGGATTTTGTGACGCAAGTTCAGGTGGTTATCTGGTCTATATGTCGTGATAAATCGCTGTTGATCTGCTTTGGCAATAGTGATAATCTGGGCGATCTTGAGGTGGTGGTTTCTGTTGGTGGTTTTTTGCCGCAACAGAGGTCGGGCTGAACTCTGCCGCCGCGGTCCTGAGGAGGGGCGTGGGCATCACATCGAGAGAACTGTTTGCGCATTGTCGAGTTTCTGTGAACGAAGACCCTTATCGATGTTGTTTTACCATTGCGGACCCAATGCTGGTGCATGCCCTGCTCGGGCAGCATAACAGCCATCTCCATCAACTTGAAAAGCTGTTGGGTGTTCGTCTTGGCTCACGTGGCAACGAAATACAGATCAGCGGCGCAAAGTTAGATGTCGACCTGACCGAGCTTGTTCTCAGCCAGCTGGTGGCCCTGCTGCAAAAAGGCTATCCGCTGTACCTTCCGGATATCGACTACGCGGTCAATATTCTGCGTAGCAATTCCTCCATCAAACTGACGGACATTTTTTTCGATACCGTTCTGGTTTCTGCCCGCAATAAATATATCGCGCCGAAAAGCCTGGCCCAAAAAGAGTATATTGATGCCATTCGTCAGAATGACGTGGTGTTTGGTGTCGGACCGGCCGGAACGGGGAAAACCTATTTGGCGATGGCGCTGGCTGTGGCGGCCTGGCAGAAAAAACAGGTTAACCGCATTGTGTTGGTGCGTCCGGCGGTTGAGGCCGGTGAAAAACTCGGTTTTCTGCCTGGTGATATTGCCGAAAAAGTGAATCCCTATCTGCAGCCGTTGTATGACGCCCTGTTTGACATGGTGGATCGTGCCAAAGGTCAGGCGATGATTGAAGAGGGGATTGTCGAAGTGGCACCACTGGCGTTCATGCGCGGTCGAACGTTGAATGATTCGTTTATCATTCTTGATGAGGCACAGAATACCACTCGCGAACAGATGAAAATGTTTCTGACCCGACTGGGGTTTGGCAGTAAAGCCGTGGTCACCGGTGATGTCACCCAGATCGATTTGCCCAGTGGACGACCTTCAGGGCTGCTTGATGCCCTGCGTATCCTTGACAAAATCGATGGTATTGCCATTCGTCGTTTCAGTCAGATCGATGTCGTGCGCCATCCGATTGTTCAGCGGATCGTTCAGGCATACGAGAAAGCGTAATTATGACGCCCAAGCATAAATTGATAAAGAAATCGCGTCTGATGATGACCCAGAAAACCACGAAGCGATTGCTGCTGGTGGTTCTGGCGGCGATTCTGACGATTATTATTATCCCCAAAGGGGGCTTTGTTCCCGATTATTACCGTCCCGGGGATATTGCTTCACGTGACATTAAAACGCCGCGTGGTTTTCTGGTGCCGGAACCGGCGTTGACCGAAAAGAAAAAACAGGACGCAGCTCAGGCCATTGTCCCGGTCTACGATTATGATCCCCGCCCCAGTAAAAATGTTGCCCAGAGTTTTTCGGACCTGCTGAGTCAACTCAATGCCGAGTTGCATCGTCATCAGGAAGTCTCTGATGCCCTCAAGGGAAAAGATGTTGCTGCCAGGGCCGAACTCAAAGCTCCTACGGCTGCGGAAGCCACGGTCGAGGCGGGCGTGATGCCGTTGCCGCCAGTGGACGCTCAGGCGATTCTTGGGGTGGAACTCAGTGATGAACAACTGGCGGCATTGCGACGCCTGGCTGCTGACGATGAGCAGATTCAGCGGTTCAGCCGGGAAATTCGCCGTGGCCTCAATCACAAGTTTGTCGGTAACCTCGAATTGTTTCAAAGTAACTGGCATGGTTCGATTACCGTCCGTGATCTCGCTGCGGAAAAAGAGTTGACCATTGATGACAAGCAATCGGTTTTCGGCTTGAACGATGTGCTCGCTGATCTGCGTGAGAAGATTTTTGGTGAGCAGGCCATCTCTGCTGATGCCGCGCAAGTTGTCAGTGTGGTCCAGAAGCTGGTACGTCCTAACCTGACCTTTAACCAGAGTGAGACTGAAGCGCGCAAGCGGGCGGCATCTGAGGCCGTTTTGCCGGTGTTGTTGCAGGTCAAGCGTGGTGAGATGATCGTGCGCGAGGGGGAGCGGGTCACGGCAGAGCAGATCCGCAAACTGCATGCGCTGCAGTCGTCTGCCGATGGCTTTAAAATGGCCCGTAGTGCTGCCGGCCTGATGCTGAGCATCTTGCTGCTGTTCTACGTGGTGCACCGTTTCGCTAAAGCGAATATCCGTAAATATCATCCGGAACAACGTGATCTTATTTTCCTGATGGCGGTGTTTATCGGTCTGTTTGCTATTGCCAAAGTGGGAATTTTTATCTCAACGGCGTTGCAGAGTGCATTTCCGTACATCGATTCAGCCTGTTATTACTACCTGCTGCCTTTTGCCGCCGGTGCCATGCTGGTGCGCATCGTTCTCAACTCGGAAGTCGCCTACGTTTTTTCTCTACTGCTGGCATTGTTGCTGGGCCTGTTGTTTGGCAACAACCTGTTCATTTCGCTGTATGTTCTGGTCGGCAGTGTCACGGCTGCGCACTGGGTGCGCCACAGTCAGGCGCGCAGCAACCTGTACCGGGCCGGTTGGTATCTGGCGCTGGTTAACATGGTGATGGTGCTGGCGATTTATGCTCTGTCGGACAATGCGTTCAACGAGCAGGTGCTGTATCGGCTCGGTTTTACTTTTGTCGGTGCTTTTGGCTGTGCCATGGTGGTTAACGGCACCATTCCGCTGGTGGAGTCACTGTTTAAATACACGACCGATTTCAAGTTGATGGAACTGGCCAACATGAACACGCCGATCTTGCGTGAATTGATGGTTCAGGCTCCCGGCACGTATCACCATTCCATCGTCGTTGGCAATCTGGTGGAAAATGCTGCCGAAGCGATTGGCGCCAATCCCCTGATGGCGCGGGTTGCAGCTTATTATCACGATATCGGCAAGATCAAAAAGCCGCTCTACTTTGCCGAAAAAATGCAGCCCTCCGAGAATCGCCACGATAAGCTGGCACCGTCCATGAGTGCGCTGATTCTGATTTCCCATGTCAAGGATGGGGTCGAACTGGCCAAAGAGCACAAGCTGGGCCATGACCTGATCGAGATTATCCGCCAGCATCACGGGACCGCCCTGATCAAGTTTTTCTACGACAAGGCGCAACAGCGTGAGAAAGACGGGCAGGTCAACGAGCAGGATTACCGCTATCCCGGCCCGAAACCGCAAACGCGTGAAGCGGCCCTGATTATGCTGGCCGATGCGGTCGAGGCTGCCGGGCGGACGCTGTCTGATCCCACTCCGGCACGTATTCAGGGGATGGTGCAGAAAATCATCAATAATATCTTTATTGATGGGCAACTGGATGAGTGTGAACTGACGCTGAAAGATCTGCACGAAATTGCCAAGAGCTTCAACCGGATTCTATCCGGTATTTTCCATCAACGGATCGAATATCCCGAACCAGCCTACAAGGAGCGGGATAAAGATGCGAAAAGGACACAAAACGATGATTTACATCGAGAATCAACAGCAGAATCACGTCATCAGGATAACGGAAGTCAAAAAGGTAGCCAGGACGATCTTAAACGCCTTGGAATGTCCTGAAAACACCGAGTTGTCGGTAGTGATTGTCGATGATGAGCAGATTCAGGAGATCAACCGTGATTATCTGCAGCGTGACAAACCGACCAACGTAATCTCTTTCGCCCAGCAGGAAGGCGAGGGTGCGGGGATTTGTCCTGAGCTGCTGGGGGATGTGGTGATCTCCGCCGATACGGCAGCCCGTGATGCGGCCGAAGCCGGTACGACGTTTTTCAGTGAAATAAGTTTTCTGTTGATCCATGGCATTCTCCATTTGCTCGGTTATGATCATGAACGGGGCACCGAAGCTCAGGCTGAGGAGATGGAAGCCAAGGAACAGGAGTTGTTCAGTCTGCTGCAACAGCAGGTTTTTCCAGAATTGTCTGGCGAGGGGAGTTAACAGGATCTGACCATGGACAGTACACCGGAACATCGACGCAGCTGGTTGCAGCGGTTGCTCGGTATCACCCAACATGTAACATCGGAGGAACACCTTCAGGAGTTGATTCATGCTTCGGAGGAGGGGGGCATCATCAACGCGGAAGAAGGCGAGATGTTCAGCTCCATCTTCGAATTCGGCGAAACGATTGTACGCGAGGTGATGATTCCCCGTACTGAAATGCGCAGTTGTCCCGTCGATGCCAGTGTCGAAACGCTTATCGACATGGTCCTGCACTATGGGCATTCGCGTATCCCGGTGTATGAACAGACCATTGACCATATCGTCGGCCTGGTTTATGCCAAGGATCTGTTGAAGTTCTGGGGCAAGCCGGAACAGGCGGTTTCCCTGCGCGACCTGATGCGCAAGCCCTATTTTGTTCCGGAAACGAAACGGATTGAGGAGTTGCTGCAGGAGTTCCGGGGCCAGCGGATGCATATTGCCATTGCCATTGACGAATATGGCGGGACTTCCGGGTTGATTACTTTGGAAGATCTGATTGAGGAGATCATCGGCGACATCAAAGATGAATACGATGTGGATGACAATCTGCTGGTCGAAGAGGAACCGGGGGTGATTGTTATGGATGCGCGCACGGGCCTTGATGAGCTGGAAGATTATTATGATCTGCCCGAATTCGAGCGTGACCAGTTCGATTCCGTTGGCGGGTTGTTGCTCCATCGTCTCGGTTATGTGCCGAAGCCCGGAGAAGAAGTGGTCATTGAACCGCTTAAAATGGTGATCCTGCAAAGTGATGAACGGATGATCCAGCGCGTTCGCATCTTTCTGGAGAATCCCGAGGATGAACAGCGGGATGAATAATTCCCCCCGTCTCGGCAATGTCGGGTTGTGGTTGGCAGGTCCGTTGTCCGGCCTGCTGATGGCGCTGGCGTTTCCCCGGGCGGGACAGGGGTGGCTGGCCTGGTTAGCCCTTGTACCCCTGTTCCTTCTTCTGCCTTACCGGCCCTGGCGCACAGGATTCAGCGCCGGGGTTGTTTTTTTTGCTGTCCTGCTTTATTGGCTCAATCTGGTGATGACCACCTATGGTCAATTGCCATGGCTGTTGTCCGTAGCGGCCTATCTGATTCTGGCTGTTTATCTGGCGCTGTTCTGGGCGGCCAGCTGCTGGTACGCAGCGCGGGTGCGCAATCGTCTTGGTATCCCGTTGCCCGTGGCTGTGGCAGTCTGCTGGGGAGCCTTGGAGTATGTTCGCAGCTGGCTGTTGACTGGTTTCCCCTGGGGGTGCGTCGCTTACTCGCAGCTGGATGTCCCCTGGCTGGTGCAGGGCGCGGATCTGTTTGGTGTGTACGGTCTGGTCGTGGCGATTGTTGGTGTTAATGCCTTGGTTGCAGAAGCGCTTCGACCAATATTTGAGCGCCGGGCGCTGGCCTGGCGTCCGCTGGCCGTGGCGATTGTTGTCGTGACATTTCAACTGGGCTACGGTGCCTGGATGCTCTCTCGTCCGGCGACCACGGGCGATGCATTGCGGGTGGCACTGGTTCAGGGCAACATCGACCAGCATCTGAAATGGGACCCGGCGTTTTTGCAACAGACTCTGGAGCGCTACAACCAGCTCAGTGCTCAGGCAACTGACCCTGATTTGATCGTGTGGCCGGAGAGTGCAACACCGTTTTTTTATCAGAATGGTGGCCCGCGCGCCTATCAGGTGCGAGCTGTTGCTCGCCAGCAACAAGCCTATCTGTTGTTTGGCAGCCCCAGTTATCAGCGTTCAGATGCGACTGGAGAAAAAGAACGTGTCGCGTATCTCAACAGCGCCTATCTGCTTTCTCCCCAGGCACAACAGCTCGGCCGCAGTGATAAAGTGCATCTGGTGCCCTTTGGCGAATACGTGCCGTTGTGGGGGATGTTTGGACTGGTGGAAAAACTGGCCACGGGGATTGGCGACTTTGTTCCGGGTACCTTGCAGCCGTTGACACTGGATGGTCATCAGGCCGGGGTGCTGATCTGTTATGAAGCTATTTTCCCCGAATTGGCCCGATCATTGGTGGCACAGGGCGCCCAGATTCTGATTAATATCACCAATGATGCCTGGTTCGGTAATTCGGCGGCACCCTGGCAACACCTGGATATGGCGCGGATGCGGGCCGTGGAAAACCGGGTCTGGGTATTGCGCAGTGCCAACACCGGTGTCAGTGCTTTGATTGATCCGACAGGGCGCGTGGTGGCACACTCTTCGCTCTTCGAACCGGCGTTGATTGAAGGTGTGGCAGAATTTAAACAGGGGGGTAGCCTTTATACCCGCACTGGTGATAGTCTACCGCGTTTACTTGTCGCCGTCGTTTTATTGTGGCTGTGGCAAGCGCGTAAAAAAAAGTTGTTATCTGCCCGTTCAGACGGGTAGTCTAAGGGTTTATTCTGTCCTGGGTTATTCCAGTGGACAATAGAGTGTCAGGTTGTGGTGAGGAGAACCGATGTTTCGCGAAGAAATTGAACGAATTAAGCAAGTTGCGGATAAGCTCGATGAGCTGAGGGGGTATCTTTGACATCCCGGCCAAACAGGAGCGTGTCAGCGAGCTTGAAGCGGAGATTGCCGATCCCGATTTCTGGAATCAGGGAGAACGGGCTCAGGAACTGCTGAAGGAGCGTACAACCCTGCAAAAACTGGTTGATGGCTGGACCTCAGCATCGCAAGCCGTTGAAGATTTGGAAGTGCTGGTGGAACTCGGAGCGGAAAGCGGTGACGAGGAAACACGCGACGAAGTGCGCGAGCTGCTCCCCGACCTGGAACGTCAGGTGGACAAAATGGAGTTCGCCCGCATGTTGTCGGGAGAGCATGACAGCAATAACGCGATTCTGAGTATCAATGCCGGGGCCGGTGGCACCGAAGCCCAGGACTGGGCCGATATGCTGCTGCGCATGTATCTGCGTTTCTGCGATATCAAAGGCTTCAAAACCAAGATCACCGATTATCAACCCGGAGATGACGCCGGAGTGAAGAGTGTCACCTTTACCGTAGAAGGGGATTACGCCTATGGCTGGTTGCGTCCGGAAATGGGCATCCATCGCCTGGTGCGCATTTCTCCCTTTGATGCTGCGTCCAAGCGCCATACCTCCTTTTGCTCGGTATTCGTCTTCCCTGAACTGGATGACAGTATTGAGGTGGAGCTGCTCGACAAGGATATGAAAGTTGATACCTTCCGTGCCAGTGGTGCCGGTGGTCAACATATCAACAAGACTGATTCGGCTATCCGCATTACCCATATTCCGACCGGGATTGTCGTGGCTTGTCAGGATCAACGCTCCCAGCACAACAACAAGGCGGAGGCGATTCGCCAGCTCAAGGCCCGGCTTTATGAGATGGAGCGGCAAAAGAAAGAGGAAGAGGCCAACGCGTTGTCGGGGGATAAAAAAGAGATCGGCTGGGGCAGCCAGATCCGTTCTTATGTGTTGCATCCCTACCGCATGGTCAAGGACCATCGAACCGGCTTCGAAGTGGGCAATACCGATTCGGTTCTGGATGGACATATTGAAGGATTTATTGAAGCGTACCTGCTGGGCAACCAGTAGCACGCCGCAGAGGACAGTCACCGCTTGGCCATAACAGGCTGCAAGGCGGATTGCGATAAGGAAAGGAAGTTGTCAGCAATGGAAGAGATGAATGATTTAGTGGCGCAGCGCCTGGGTAAAGCCAATGACCTACGTGATCAGGGAACCAATCCCTACGCCAACGGTTTCGAGGTCACCCATCAGAATGAGCAGATCAAACAGGCGCACGCCGACGATGATGCTGCCGCTCTGGAAGGGTGCGAGCAGGACTATGTCATTGCCGGTCGTATCATGGCTCGGCGCGATTTTGGCAAGGCCGCTTTTATTCAGGTGCAGGATCGTACCGGTCGTCTGCAGGTGTATGTCGGCAAAAACAAAATCGGTGATGACGCGTTTGCTGTGTTCGGCAAGCTGGATGTTGGCGATATCGTCGGTATCAGTGGTAAGCCGTTCCGCACCAAAACCGATGAGCTGTCTTTACGTGCCGAAAGCCTGACCCTGCTGACTAAATCGCTGCAGCCTCTGCCGGAAAAATGGCACGGCCTTACCGATGTTGAGACCCGCTATCGGCAGCGCTATCTTGATCTGATCGTCAATCCTGAAGTCGGTGAGGTGTTCAAAAAACGCAGCCAGATTATCAGTCTGATGCGTGCCTTCATGCAGGAGCGTGACTACCTTGAGGTGGAAACGCCGATGATGCAGCCGGTTGCCGGTGGTGCGACCGCCAAACCGTTTGTCACCCATCACAACACCCTGAAGATGGATCTGTTCCTGCGCATTGCTCCTGAATTGTACCTCAAGCGTCTGGTTGTCGGCGGTTTTGAGCGGGTGTTCGAAATCAACCGCAACTTCCGTAACGAGGGGATCTCCATTCAGCACAATCCTGAATTCACTATGATGGAGTTTTATCAGGCTTATGCGACCTATCACGATCTGATGGATATGACCGAGGAGATGATCGGTTCCATTGCCGAGCAGGTGTGTGGCAGTCGGGTGATCAGTTATGGTGGCAAAGAGGTTGATTTAACCGCGCCCTGGGATCGTCTCACTGTTAAGGAAGCGATCGTCAAATACGGTTCAATCTCCATGGAAGACCTTGAGGACCCGGACAAGGCCCTGGCCTACGCCAACTCCCTCGGTCTTGAGTTTGAAGGCACCATTGGTTACGGCAAACTGCTCACCGAACTGTTTGACGAAGTGGCTGAGCCGAAACTGTGGAACCCGACCTTTGTTACCGAATATCCGACGGAAGTTTCGCCGTTGTCACGTCGTAATGATGAACGTCCCGAAGTGGTCGATCGCTTCGAGCTGTTCGTCGTTGGTCGCGAGTTGGCCAACGCCTTTTCCGAGCTTAACGATCCGATCGACCAAAAAGGGCGTTTTGAGCAACAACTGGTGGAAAAAGAAGCCGGTGATGATGAAGCCCATGCCATGGACGAGGATTATATCCGTGCGCTGGAATACGGCCTGCCGCCGACGGCGGGTGAGGGGATCGGTATCGACCGTCTGGTCATGTTGTTGACTGATTCCGCATCGATCCGCGACGTTATCCTGTTTCCGCAATTACGCAAGGAAACCCGTTGATTCAGGTGCCGCAGCACAGGCTGCGGCATTTCCTTCAGCACGCGCGAGTGCGAAAGGTCCTCCTCTATGGGTTATGAATGGTTTATCAGCTTGCGCTATTTGCGCGCACGGCGCAAACAAACCTTCATTTCGGTTATCTCATTTATCTCGGTGACCGGTGTGACGCTGGGTGTGGCGGCGCTGATTTTGGTGCTGGCCATTATGACCGGTTTTCATGACGGTGTGCGTCAGCAGATTCTCGGGAACGTACCCCACGTGACGGTGCAGAGTCAGGGCGGTACGATTGCCGATTGGCCGAGTCTGGTGGATCAGATCCGGGAAAAACGCTCGGTGGTTTCTGCCCAGCCCTATGTGGTCAAAGAGGCCATGCTGCTGGCCCATGGCAATGTCGCCGCGGCAAACCTGAAAGGGGTATCAGCGGAGAACCGGGTGTTTTCCCAACCGTTTTTTACCCGTGATAACCAGCCGGTTACCTCGGTCCTGTTTGAATCGGACCGTCCGCAACCCGGTATTGTCATTGCTGCCGATACGGCGGCTATGCTGGGTGTTTCCATTGGTGACCGGATCAATGTGATCCCTCCTGATTTTACTCTGACTCCATTTGGTCTGATTCCCAAGATCAAGCCCTTTGACGTTGTCGCCATTGCCCGGGCGCGCGGTGGTTTCCTCGACACCTATTATGCCTATATTGCTCTTGATCAGGCTCAGAATTTCATTGGTGAAGAGGGGAAAGTCAGTGGCATCGAGATCGAAGTGAACCGCTTCGATGCGGCCCAACCTCTGGCTGAAACGTTGCGTAGCGAATTGTCCTACCCCTATAGCATCCGTTCCTGGCAGGAGATGTTCGGATCTTTCCTGGCGGCATTAAAGCTGGAAAAACTGGGACTGTTTATTGTGCTGGGTATTATCGTGCTGGTGGCGGCGTTTAACATCGCGACAACCCTGATTATGGTGGTGATGGAAAAGCACAAGGACATCGCCATTTTGCGGTCTATGGGAGCGACATCGCGGAGTATCCTGAAAATTTTTGTCTTTGAGGGGCTGTTGATCGGCACCTCGGGAACGGCTTTGGGGACGGCGTTGGGATTGACGCTGGCGCTCAATGCCGACGCCATGATCAGCTGGTTGGAGCGCAAGCTTCACGTCACTATTTTTGACAAAAGTGTCTATGGAATGGACCACTTTCCGTCACAGGTCGTGTCCTCTGATGTGGTAGCGGTAGTCGTGGTAGCCATGGTGATTTGCCTGGTGGCAACGGTCTATCCCGCTTTGCGGGCAGCCCGGCTTGATCCGGCTGAATCGTTACGTTACGAATGACGGTAGAGAACTTGCATGGAGGACACGGTGAACGTGTTACTGGAAGCCCGACATATTCGTAAAAGTTTCGATACCGGCCAGGGAACGCTGACGGTATTGCGCGATATCAACCTGACCATTGCTGCACGTGAGCGGGTGGCCGTGGTTGGTGCTTCCGGCTCGGGGAAGACCACCCTGATGCACATTCTCGGGACTCTGGATCGTCCCAGTGACGGGAACTGTCTGTTTGATGGCACTGATCTGTTTGCTCTGTCGCCCGCCCGACTGGATGCTTTCCGTAATCAGACGCTGGGATTTGTCTTTCAGTTTCACCAGTTGTTGCCGGAATTCAATGCGGTGGAAAATGTGATGATGCCCGGATTAATTCATGGCTTGGATCGGACTCTGGCGCGGAAACGCGCCGAACAATTGCTGGAACAGACCGGGTTGTCCCACCGGTTGGACCATAAGCCCGGACAGTTGTCGGGTGGTGAGCAGCAACGGGTTGCCATTGCTCGGGCTTTGGTGATGCAACCGCTTCTGTTGATTGCTGATGAACCGACGGGAAATCTTGATTCGGCCACGTCAGAAGAGATTTATCAGTTGCTGGCACAGTTGCATGAGGATCATCAACTGACGCTGGTGATGGTGACTCACAATCGTGAGTTGGCCGGGCGTATGGATCGTACTGTTGAAATCCGCGATGGCGAATTGCTGCAGTGCTGACATCGTCCTTTGGGGTGCTACCTGTTGTGCGCTAGCGTATCGGGTTGTAACGCCGTGTTGTTGTCGTGTCGCGACCCGTTTCGACGGGAGTTTTGGGTTTACACCCGTCGGGGCATTTCCTATAATGACCAACTTTGGTTAAACGCGCGAGTTGGTTGATGAAACGTCGGTTGCTGCGGCTGAAATTCTGTCGCTGCACCGTTTTGTCGATAATCCTGGATAGATCTAGTTGAGGAGATCGAACTCTATGCTCAGAAGGGCTGTTGTAGTGTTGGCAGTGATGACCTGCCTGTGGATCAGTTCCGCCGTGGCTGCCGGAAACGGACTAACGATTTCGGATGTGCGCATCGATGGAATTAAACGGGTTGATGTCGCCAGCGTCGAAGCTGTTCTGTCCATCAAACCCGGCCAGGTTCTGGATGCGGACGGTATCGACAGCGATCTGCGTGCTATTTACGCGTTGGGCCATTTTGAGGATGTCGAGGCGTCCGTCGAGCAGCAGGGCGACGTGGTGACTCTGGTCTACCGTGTTGATGAGCGACCTCTGGTCCGGTCCATCAAACTCAACGGCATCAAGGAGTTGAAACGCTCGAAAGTGCGTGGCGCACTGACCATGCGTACTCCCAGTCTTCTCCATCCCCGCGATCTGCAGGAAAGTACGGCAGCAATCCGTCAGACCTATATCGATGAAGGCTATTACGCCGTTGTTGTTACCTCGCGGGTGGAAACAGGCACCAGTAACGAAGCTACGGTTTACTTTGACATCATCGAAGGAACAAAAGTCACCATTGATGACATTACTTTCGAAGGCAATACGGTTTTCTCCGACCGCAAATTGCGTGGTCTCATGCAGACCAAAGAGTGGTGGATGTTCTCCTGGTTAACTAGTGGTGGTACTTATAATGAAGCGATGCTTGACAATGATCGGGAGTTGATCAAGGACGCTTATTTTAACGAAGGCTATATCCGGGTTCGCGTCAAACAACCTCTGATTACCCTGTCAGAGGATCGCGATGAGATGGATATCCATATTGAGATTGACGAAGGGCAGCAATACTACCTGGGCAACATGGCGGTTACCGGCGATTTGCTCAAAGATGAGGCTGAACTTCTTGGTCTGTTGAGTTTCAAGTCGGGCGATGTGTTCAGCCGTGAACAACTGCGTAAGGATATCAAACGCCTGAACGATTTTTATGCCGATCACGGCTATGCCTATGTCAACGTCTCACCCGTGACTCTGATCAACAACGAGCAGCGTACCGTTGATGTGACCTTTGAAATCGAGCAAGGGGTTCAGGTCTATATTGGCCGGATCAACATTGGCGGCAACACCAAAACACGCGATAAAGTTGTCCGACGTGAGATGGTTTTGGTTGAGGGCGACCTTTACAGTGCGTCGCGGCTGGAATCCAGTCGCAAGCGGATCAACAACCTCGGCTTTTTCAGTGAGGTCAATGTTGATACCGTTTCAACCGATAACGATGAGTTGATGGATGTTCAGGTGGATGTAAAAGAACAATCCACTGGCACTTTCAGTGTGGGTTTTGGTTATTCCTCTGTGGATGGTTTTATCGGTCAGGGGTCAATCAGTCAGGATAACTTCCTTGGTAAAGCCTGGCGCCTCAATCTGGCAGGTTCTTTTGGTGGCGATTCCACCACGTATCAACTGGGCCTGCTTGATCCGTACTTCATGGATAAAAACCTGGCGCTGGGTTTTGATCTTTACCGTACCGACCGTGAGTGGGACGAGTACTCCAAAGAAGCACTCGGTGGCAAAATCAAGCTCGGCTTGCCGATCACCTACGCCACGCGCACCTTCTTTATCTATAAATTTGAACAAAAAGATATTTACGATGTTGATGATCTTGCTTCGTATCTGATCCGTGAGCAGGAGGGGCGTTCCACCCTGTCATCAATTTATGCGTCGTTGTCGACCAATACCACGGACTATCGCCCGGATCCCTCCAGTGGATTTATGTCCGAGGTGTCCATTGAATTTGCCGGACTGGGGGGGACCGAAAGATTTGTCAAAACGATTCTGGATCACCGTCATTTTATCCCGATTAAGTGGGGCGTTGTCTTCTCGGCTCATGGCCAGGTGGGCTTTGTTCATAAAGTTGGTGGTGAGGAGATTCCTATTGATGAGCGGTTCTATCTTGGCGGGATCAATACCATGCGTGGCTTTGAAAATCGCGAAATCGGGCCGCGTGTACCGGCGCTGGAATACTACACCGATGGCGACGGGAACTATGTGCTGAACGATGATGGCACTTTTGCCACGCGCGAATCGGCCAGCGATTACGATTATATTGGTGGTGTTAAAGAAGCCTTCTGTAATCTGGAGTTGATCTTCCCATTGCTTAAAGATGCCGGTCTTAAAGGGGTGGTGTTCTTTGATATTGGTAATACCTGGGACCAGGGCGAAGCGTTCATGTCCGATCTGCGTTACAGCACCGGTATGGGCATTCGCTGGAACAGCCCGTTGGGTCCGCTTCGGCTGGAGTGGGGCTACAATCTCGATCCCAAAGAGTATGAAAGTGATTCCAAGTTTGATTTCTCAATCGGTAAGTTTTTCTAACCCTTTCAAATGGTGTTAAGGAGTACAACATGAAACGTATTGTTATTGCGGCCCTGATGTGTTTGAGCATGGTTGCCACCGCGAGTGCGGCTGATGTGAAACTGGGCTTTGTTGATCTGCAAAAAGCGTTGTCCATGTCCGCTGCCGGTCAAGCTGCCAAAGCAAAAATGGACGGTGAGATCAAAACTGTTGAGGACGAAGTCAAAAAACGTGAGTCTGATCTGCGTGCATTACAGGAGTCTTTGCAGAAACAGGCCGCTCTGCTTTCCGCTGAAGCCAAGGCTGAGAAGGAACGCGATTTCCAGCAACAGGTTAAAGATTTCCAGCGTTTCACCAAAGATAAGCAGGAAGAGATGCGTGGTAAGGAGATGACCTACACTCAGCAGATTCTGCGTGATCTGGGTGCTCAGGTGGTGGCGCTGAGTAAAGAACAGGGAATCACCATGATGTTTGAAAAAAGCCAGCTGGTTTATGCGATTGATACGATTGATTATACTGACGCATTGATTAAAGCCTACGACGCTGTGTACAAAGACAGCCATAAATAAACAGGAACAATTTGATGGCTTCATTGAAACAACTGGCGGCACTGATCGATGGTGAGATTGTCGGTGACGACAGTTTGGAAATCAACCGCCTGGCCCCGATCGACGGGGCCGGGTCCGGTGATATCACGTTTATTGCCAATCCGAAATATCTTCCGTTTCTGGCGACGACAAAGGCCTCGGCAATTCTGGTTGACCGTCCCCTGGATCGGGAAGATATCGCCTATCTGATTTGCAAAAATCCCTATCTGGCCTTTGCCAAGGTTCTGACCCATTTGAATGTCAGAAAACCTGAGCCACTTGGCGTTCTGCCTGGCGCTCATGTTGCAGCAACAGCCGTTCTGGGAAAGGGGATTACCGTTTATCCAGGTGTCACCATTGGTGAACATGTTGAGGTTGGTGATGGTTCGATCCTTTATCCCAATGTGGTCGTTTATGATCGGGTCAAGATTGGAAGTAACTGCCAGATTCATGCCGGAACAGTGATCCGTGAAGAGTGTATTGTTGGCGATCGAGTCATTGTTCAGCCCAACGCGGTGATTGGATCTGATGGTTTTGGCTTTGCCCCTGACGGGGAAGCCTATTATAAAATTCCCCAGGTGGGCATTGTTGTCATTGAAGACGATGTCGAGATTGGTGCAGGTAGCTGCATTGACCGTGCTGCCATGGGCGTGACCCGTATCGGCCAGGGGTGTAAGCTGGATAATATGGTGCAGATAGCCCATAATGTCACGCTTGGCCCCCACACGGTCATGGCGTCCCAGTCTGGGATAGCCGGAAGTGCCAAAATTGGGCGACACTGCACCTTTGGCGGCCAGTCGGCAATCACCGGGCATATTTCGGTGGGAGACAATGTGACGCTCGGTGGACGAGGTGGTATTGCGGGCAACATGGATGGTAATCAGGTGGTTTCGGGGATTCCGGCGATACCGCACAAAGAGTGGTTAAAGTCGTCCATGGTTTTTCCGAAGTTGCCTCAAATGAAAAAAGAGATCGCGGCCTTGAAGCGCCAACTTGATGCGCTGCAGGCCCAAGTAGAGAAAGAGTAAACCTGATGTTGATGAATGCAACTGAAGTGATGAAGCGCTTGCCGCATCGCTATCCTTTTTTGCTGGTTGATGGTATTGAATCGTTTACCGAAAATGAATCTATTGTCGGAGTTAAAAATGTCACCATCAACGAGCCATTTTTCCAGGGTCATTTTCCCGGTCATCCGATTATGCCGGGCGTTCTGATTGTTGAAGCGATGGCTCAGGTTGGTGGCCTGTTTGCCAGTCTCAATGACGAGATTGGTGACAACAAAGTCACCTATTTTACCGGAATCGACCGGGTTAAGTTTCGCAAGCCAGTTGTACCGGGTGATGTCTTGCGCATGGAGTTGACGCTGCTCAAATGTCGCCGGGGGATTTATCAATTTGCCGGTAAAGCTTATGTGGGTGATTCACTGGTGACCGAAGCGGAACTTAAAGCGACTTTTGTCGATCGGGAAGGGTAATTCATGATACATCCCACCGCAATAATTGAGCCGGGGGCTCAACTTGGCAAAGATGTCCAGGTTGGCGCATACACCATCATTCGTGAGCACGTCACTATTGGTGACCGTACGGTGATTGGTCCTCATGTTGTCATTGAAGGACGGACCACCATCGGTTGCGATAACGAAATCTTTCAGTTTGCCTCTATCGGTGCCATTCCTCAGGACCTGAAATTTCATGGTGAGGAAACCACGTTGACCATTGGTGACCGCAATAAAATCCGTGAATTTACCACACTGCATCTGGGTACTGAAGATGGTGGTGGGAAAACGGTGATCGGCAGCGACAATCTGTTGATGGCTTATACCCATGTGGCGCATGACTGCATTGTCGGTAACCATGTCATTCTGGCCAACAATGCAACCCTGGCCGGTCATGTCGAGGTGGCTGATTACGCTATTCTTGGTGGCATGTCTGCCGTTCACCAGTTTACCCGGATTGGTGCCCATGTCATGGCCAGTGGCGGTTCGATGATTGCTCAGGATATCCCTCCATTTGTCATTGCTCAAGGTGACCGGGCGAAAACCATCGGTTTGAACCTGATCGGTTTGAAGCGCCGTGGTTTCAGCTCTGAATCCCTCTCGGCATTGAAAAAAGCCTACAAACTGGTATTCCGCTCAGGATTGCGTCAGGAAGAAGCCTTACAACAGATTGCCGATACCGTGGATGATTGTCCTGAGGTGCGTGCCTTTACTGAATTCATTCGCGCCAGCGAACGGGGTGTTGCCCGCTAGGACACTGCGTGAGGCAGAGTGGTATGCCACTTCTGCGACTCTCATCAAGGAACAGCGCATGACGATATCCTCCCAATGCCGTGGGCCACGACGTGCCCTGATTGTCACCGGGGAAGCATCCGGTGACCTGCATGGTGCCAATCTGATCAAAGCCGCCCAATACCTCGATCCCGAATTGACGTTTTGTGGTGTGGGCGGTGAAAAAATGGCGGCTGCCGGTTGCGATATTCTGATCCCCAGTTCGGAACTTTCGGTGATGGGGCTGGTTGAAGTGGTACGCCATTTGCCGAGAATCTGGCGGGTTTTTCAGCAACTCAAGCAATTCTTATTCAGTTCTCAACCTCCCGATGTGGTGGTTCTGATCGATTCCCCCGATTTTAACCTGCGGCTGGCTAAACAGGCTAAAAAAGCCGGAATACCGGTGTTGTATTACGTCAGTCCACAGGTATGGGCGTGGCGCAAAGGGCGGGTGAAAGGAATCTCGGAGGTGGTAGACCGTCTCGCGGCCATCTTTCCGTTTGAGCCGGATTGCTATCGGGGATACCCCATTGATGTGCGCTATGTCGGTCACCCGTTGCTTGATGAAGCGGGTGCCAGTGCCGATGTTGAGACGATCCGTCAGCGTTATCAACTCCAAAAAAGCGGCCCAACCATCGGGTTGTTTCCGGGCAGTCGTCAAAACGAATTAACCTATTCTTTCCCGACGATTGTAGAAACCGCCGCTAAGCTGGCCGACTGTTATCCAGGCGCTAATTTTGTGGTGCCGCTGGCTCCAGGCGTGACGGAAGAGCAGCTGCGTCCGGAATTGGACAAAGCGGGAGTACCGGCTGTCTTTGTCCGCGACAGTATCTATGATACCGCCGCAGTGTGTGATGTGGTTTTGTGTGTGTCGGGAACGGTGACCCTGCAGGTTGCTCTGGCTGAAACACCTATGGCGATTTTGTACAAAGCCGCACCTGTAACCTATGCCATCGGCAAGCATCTGGTCTCGGTGGAGTTTATCGGCCTGCCCAATATTGTTGCCGGCAAATCGGTCATTCGCGAATTTATTCAGGATGAGGCTAATGCGCAGGCCCTTTTTGATGAGTTGCACCGCATCCTCAGTGATGACACCTACCATCAAACCATGAAAAAGAATCTGGCCGAAGTAAGACATCGCATGGGGGAGCCCGGCTGCTCCGGACGCGTTGCCGAAATGGCTATTGAATTAAGTTGCGAACATGCGCAACAACGGAGAATCCATGGCTCAACGTAATTTGGACGTCTATAAACGGTTGCTGACCTACTCGCGTCCGTATCTGCGACGGATCATCCTGGCCATGATTGCTTCACTGGGTGTTGCCGCGACCGACGTGGCAACGGCCAAGCTGGTGCAGCCACTGGTGGACTATGTCCTCAATGTTCAGAACCTGATGTTTGTTAATCTAGTGCCGGTGGTGGTTTTTAGTCTGGCGGGTGTGAAATGTGTGTCCCGTTACGTTCAGGATTATTTCATGAAAACCGCTGGCCAGCTGGTGGTTCAGGATTTGCGTAACGAGATGTATGACCATTCGATTAATCTGTCGATGCGTTATTATTCCAAACACACTGTTGGCAGTATGGTGTCACGGATACTTAATGACATCAATATGTTGCAGAAGTCTGCTGCCGATGAACTGGTGGCCATGATTCGAGAAGGGCTGACTCTGATCGGCATGGTTGGCTTGTTGTTCTATAACGACTGGCGGCTGGCTATTGTTGCCTTTATCGTTTTACCAGTGGCAGTGATTCCCGCTTCGCAGATCGGGCGACGCATCAAAAAATATGTGCGCAAAAGTTTGACCAATATGAGCACGCTGACAGCGATTTTGCAGGAGTCGTTCAGCGGGATCAAAGTGGTGAAGGCGTTTGGAACGGAGAGGGCGGAAAAAGAAAAGTTTCATCGGGAAAACTGGAACTTTTATCAGCGTATGCGCAAAGTGATCCGCTATGATTCCGCAACCGCTCCGATCATGGAAGCCCTGGCCTCCTGTGGTTTTGCCGGTGTGTTATGGTATGGCGTGCAACGGGTTATGGATGGCGCGATCACCCAGGGGGAGTTGATGTCGTTTCTCGCGGCCATGGGCATGATGTATGGCCCCATGAAGCGCTTGATTAAGAGCAACAACGTGATCCAGAAAGCCATTGGCGCTGCTGAGCGTGTCTTTGAAATGCTCGATCTGCAACCCGACCTGACCGATTGCGAGGGTGCGATTGCTTTGCCACGCTGTCGTGGCCATGTGGTGTTCGATAAAGTGGATTTTGCCTATGATGACGAGCCGGTGTTGAGGGGATTCAGTATTGATGTCCCTCCCGGTAAAATGATTGCTGTGGTGGGAGCCAGCGGGGCAGGCAAGTCGACATTGATCGGTCTGCTGGCTCGTTTCTATGATCCTGTTGCGGGAAAAATCCTCATTGATGGCTACGATATTGCGACAGTAACCCAGAATAGTCTCAAGCAGCAGATTGCCCTGGTAGATCAGGAAACATTTTTGTTTCACGATACGCTGTACAACAATATCCGCTATTCCAACCCGGCGGCAACGGATGCCAAAGTGGAAGAGGCGGCGCGACTGGCTTATGCTGACGAATTTATCCGCGAGATGCCTGAAGGCTATCAGACGATCATCGGTGATCGCGGGGTGCGTCTTTCCGGCGGGCAGCGCCAGCGGATCTGTATCGCTCGGGCGATTCTGCGTGATGCGCCGATTCTGTTGCTCGATGAAGCGACCAGTGCGTTGGATACCCAGAGTGAAAGTGTGGTTCAGAAGGCTCTGGCCAATCTGATGAAAGAACGGACTACCTTTGTCATTGCGCACCGCCTGTCGACGGTCATGCATGCAGATGAAATCCTTGTCTTGCATGAAGGTGTCCTGGTCGAACAGGGACGGCATAACGATTTGCTCGAAGCCGGAGGGGTGTATCGTCGTCTGCACGATATGCAGTTTGAGGATCGGCGATGAAACAACTCGGAGACTGGCTGTTGATGAATGTTGCGCCATGGCTCGCTGCGCAGATTATCCGACTGCTGGCTTTGTCCTCGCGGAAAGAGGTTGTTGGCGTCGATGCGGTGCAGCAATTGTGGCAACAGGATCAGCCGGTGATTCTGGCCTTCTGGCATGATCAGCTGTTGCTCATGGCGCAGGGTTATCAGGGACCGGGCTCGCAGATCCTGATCAGTGCCTCCAAGGATGGTGAACTGATTGCCCGCACCATGCACCATCTTGGCCAGCATGCGGTACGGGGGTCATCGAGTCGTGGCGGCAGCGGGGCTTTCAAGCAATTAGTGCGTCTGGCCCGCGAAGCTAAAGACCTGGTAATTACCCCCGATGGACCACGCGGTCCACGACATGAATTGAAGGACGGGGTGGTGCAACTGGCCCGATTGTCGGGACGCCCCGTTGTCCCGATGGCGTTGGTCGCCAGTCGCGGTCACCGTTTTGCGTCCTGGGATCGTTTTTTATTGCCATACCCTTTTGGCCGCCTGGTCTATGCCTATGGGCCGCCACTGTATTGCGGTAAAGAGGACGATCCGGATCGCTTTCGCCAACGTCTCGAACAGGCGATGAAAGAAAATCAGCTCAAAGCTCAACAACGGTTGGAGACCCATGGTTTATCTGCTGTATGACATCGTCGTCTGGTTAACCGCCCTTTTCCTGGTACCTTGCTATCTGCTGCGTGGTTTGTTGCAGGGGAAGGTGCGGCGTGGTTTGCGCGAACGGCTGGGTTTTTTTGCCGCCGAGCGATTTTCGTCACAACCGGAGCGCTCGGTGTATTGGATTCATGCCGTTTCCGTGGGGGAAACCCGTGCGGCGATTCCGCTGATTAAGGCCCTGCGGAAAAGGAATCCCGAGGCGTTTCTGGTGTTGTCCAACGTGACCGAAACGGGTCATGCCATTGGGCTGGGCATTGCCGAGGTCGATGATTGCCTGTTTTTTCCGTTGGACGCTTCCTGGGTGGTCCGGCGCGTTCTCAATCGTGTTCAACCTGATCAGGTGATTATCGTCGAGACAGAACTGTGGACGAATTTTATTCGTCAGTGTCACCAGTTGTCTATTCCGGTTCATCTGGTCAACGGACGTATTTCGGATCGCTCGTTTCCCCGTTATTTACGCTTCAAAGCACTGTTGCAGCCCCTATTAGCCCAGGTTGCCGGTTTTTGCATGCAGTCACAGATGGATGCTGACCGGGTTGGACAATTGGGAGCACCTGCCGAACGGATCCGTGTTACCGGCAATCTCAAGTTCGATATGGAGTCTACCCTGCCGTCTGATTTGACCGATGCGCAGTTGCGCGAAGAGTTCCGCCTGCCGTCGTCCTGTCGTATCGTCGTTGCCGGCAGCACCCACAGTGGCGAAGAGGAACAGATCATTCAGGTATATCGTCAGCTGCGGCAACGCCATGATGATGTGATGTTGATTCTGGTGCCGCGTCATCCCGAGCGGTGCGGACAAGTAGCGGAACTTCTCACCGAGGCCGAGCTGGCCTGGCAGCGCCGTTCCCAACTTGGCAGCGATCCTCTGACTTGTGGAGATGTCCTGCTGGTCGATACCATTGGCGAGATGCTCAAATTCTATCAGTTGGCTCAGGTCGTGTTTGTCGGGGGCAGCCTGGTGGATATCGGGGGCCACAATATTCTGGAAGCCTCTTTGTTGCGTAAGGCCGTGCTGTTTGGCCCCCATATGCATAATTTTCGCGAGATTGCCGCAATGACCGAGCGGGCCCAGGGTGGAGGCCGCATCCAGGATCAGGCGGGGTTATTGGCCGAATTGGATCGGTTGCTGGCCGATGAAAACCGTTGTCATGCCATGGGAGAAAAAGGCTGGGCGCTGTTGCAGAAAAACGCTGGAGCGACGCTGCGCACCCTCAACTATGTCATGCAGACCAACGACTGACATGGAACGGTTAGCCACCATTCACCGCCGTCTGGTGACTCGGGGAGCAACCACCGCGGCTGAAAAACTGTTGGTCGTGCTGTTGTGGCCGCTGGCGGTCTTGTATGGCACTATCAACTGGCTGCGTGGGTGGTGTTACGATCTTGGCGTGCTCTCTGCGTACCGATCAAGATTGCCGATTATTTCGGTGGGCAACCTAGCGGTGGGCGGTCTCGGTAAAACCCCGGTGGTCGATTGGCTGGTTAAATACTTCGCGCGTCAGGGCAAGCGCGTTGCCATTGTCAGTCGTGGTTATGGTGGCAATTTTACGGGTGAACTCGGCGTGGTTTCCACCGGCGATGGCCAGTTGCAGCTGGAGGCTGCAGTCGCCGGAGATGAGCCGGTCTTGCTGGCCCGGCGCAATCCTCAGGTACCGGTGCTAATCGCCCGGAAACGCAAGCTGGCGATTCAGGAACTTGAACGCGCATATGAGGTGGACCTGGTCGTGATGGATGATGCTTTTCAGCATCGTCAGGTGGCGCGCACCGTCGATCTCGTCCTGCTTGATGCCACACGTCCCCTCGGCAATGGCTGGCCGCTGCCCCTTGGTAACCTAAGAGAGTTTCCCCGTGCTTTACAACGTGCCGATCTGCTGTTGCTGACCCGCAGCCAAGCAACGTCAGCAGAGCCCCTGGCAGGCAAACCGACCTTTACCAGTTGCCACCAACTGGCGGATCAGGTGAGCGATCTGACCGGATGCGCACGTCAGGTGACAGCGTTAACCGGGATGAAGTTGGTGGCGTTTGCCGGTATTGCCAATCCCGACCCGTTTTTTGCCGCACTGACCGAACTCGGTCTGACTTTGGTTGAGCAGATTGCTCTGGCCGATCATGCCGAATATTCTCCCGCAGTTCTCCAACGTCTGCGCAGGGCGGTTGCCGATGCCGACGCCCTGATCACCACCGAAAAAGATGCGGTCAAACTGACTGCTAACATGTTCGAAACACCCTGCTATCAAATCTCGTTAACTATTAACATCGAAAATTCGGAGGCTTTTGCCCATCAATTGTGTACCCTGATATGAGTTGACGATGTTACTGCAGCCCGACCTGCTCAATCTTCTTGCCTGTCCCAAATGTAAACAGCCTGTTGAGATGGCAGGCAGTGAAGAAGCTGTGCAGTGCCGGTCATGCCATGCCTGTTTTGAGGTGCATGACGGTATTCCGGTGATGCTGGATCGTCGTTTGAGGAGCAGGGAGCATGGCGCCGCACCTCATGACACGCTGCTGTCCGGCAATGGTTGTTTGCTGATCCTCAATGATGGCAAACCGGGGCACGTCAACCAGTCGCTGGCATTTGCCCGCCTGCTCAACCGGGAATACACAATGCTGGATGTGGGGTTTAAATACCGCACATCAAAAGGATTTTCCTACCTGGCCGATCGCATCGGCATCTATACTCCCTTACTGTTCATGTCTGAGATCCCGTCAGGTCGTTATGACGCGGTGGTCTCCGCCGGTTCTGAGACCTATTATGCCAACCGCACTCTGGCGCGGCGTTTGGGCTGTAAATCCATTACGACAATGATGCCGAAAAGTTATCGGCTGAATTTTGATCTGATTGTCGCCCAGCATCACGATAACCCGCCCGTTCAAGCCAATATTGTTCCCGTTCCGATCAATCTGAGTTTTTCCCAGCCGCAGGGTGTGGTTACGCCGACGGTTGGCGAACGCTATATTGCCCTGATTATTGGTGGCGACAACAGCCAGCAGGCGATGGATGTTGAACTGTTGCGTCAGCAGGTTGAAAAAATCCTGACGCTGTTCCCCGACCATCGCGTGTGGATGACCACATCGCGGCGCACGCCGCCAGCGGCTGAAAAGATGCTGCGACAGTATGATTTTGAAGATGCCATCTGGTATTCGCAAAATCAGGTCAACCCCATTGCCGATTATCTCCATTATGCCGATTACGTGTTTGTCACCGCTGATTCCAGTTCGATGGTCAGTGAAGCCGTCGGGTTCGGAACCGCCTGTGTCGAAGTGGTACCGCTGGCAGCGCAGTTGCCTAAGCGGGGGAAGTTTATCCGGCTGTTATCGCAGTTGGAACAGATGGGATGCCTGCATGTGTTTGATGGTTCATGTGGCAGCTGTCAGAAGAAAGTTGATTTGTCTTGTCTACTCAACAACAGCAAATAATTTACGCGGATAAGCTCGCGCTACGATGAAAATCCTTCAGGTCACCGCAGCTCTGGATCAAGGGGGGGTCGAACGTGGCACCGTCGAAATGGCCGCTTATATCGTTGCTCAGGGGAGTGAAAGCCTGGTGGCTTCGCAGGGCGGGCGTTTGGTTGCCGTGTTGGAGTCCCATGGTTCGCGTCATATTACCCTGCC
>PKUE01000011.1:26948-35542 GCA_002869685.1 Desulfuromonas sp. | reverse complement strand
CCCGGTGTCAATGAACAGATTTTTGTCACCCTGACGCTCCCCCCATCCAAGACGCCGCTGCAATGTGAAGGGATCGTCACCTGGATCAATTATTCGAAAACACCGGCCTATCCCGAGATCCCGGCGGGGTTTGGTGTTCAATTCATGTCCTTGAACATCGCCGACCTGTTTGCCATTCGCAATTTTATCGACAACGAAGAAAAAAACCGCCTTGCCCCTTTGGGCTAAGAGTCGGCTAACCCCTTTTAGTGTATACATTTTTTATACAATCAACCACGCTGCGAATCTTTTTGGCACACCGCCTTGTCAAAACGGAACAAAAGCACCCCTAAAATCACCAAATCACCCCTTTTTCATCATCCTGCTATTGACACACACGCGCATAACATCGTAATAGTAGCTGTTACAATATGCACTATACTGTATACAATTTATGGAGAGTAATTGCGTGAGTAGACGGGGGTTTACTCACATTCTGATGTTGTGCCGCGCCTACGAGGAAATTTCCTGACCCGCGGTTTTTGGATTTAATTGAAAGGGGAGGTAGTACATATGCAATGGGTTACAGCTGTCCGCGCAGGTCCTGATCGTCTTTTCACCGCCAAATCAACTACGTCCATTTTGCCCCGAAACTAAATCGCACAGTTCGGTATGTGCAAAGTTGAACTTGGATTGATTCATAACCCTTTTTAGAAAGTGCATTGAAATGATCAAAATTGATAAGGGCTTGGATCTGCCGATTACCGGCAGCCCCGAACAGAGAATCTCTGACGGCCCCGCGGTTAAAACCGTTGCCGTACTCGGCCCAGACTATGTCGGCATGAAGCCGAGCATGAGTGTAAAGGTGGGAGACCAGGTAAAACTTGGTCAAAAACTGTTCGCAGACAAAAAGACTGAAGGTGTTATTTTCACCTCACCCGGTTGCGGTAAAGTTGTTGCTGTTAACCGCGGCGAGCGTCGCGTCCTGCAATCGGTTGTTATTGAACTCAACGGTGATGATTCCGAAGTCTTCGCTTCGTTCAAAGAAGAAGAACTTGAGAATCTCGACCGTGACAAGGTTGTCAGCAACCTCGTTGAGTCAGGTCTGTGGACGGCATTAAGAACCCGTCCTTACAGCAAAGTTCCTGCCATCGACAGTGCTCCCGTAGCAATCTTTGTTGCCGCGATGGATACCAACCCTCTTTCAGCCAAGGCTGAATTGATTATCAAGGAAGAAGAGCAGGCTTTTGCCAACGGTTTGAAAGTCTTGACCCGTCTGACCGAAGGCACTGTTTATGTCTGCCAAAAACCAAATGTGGTTCTGCCGAAAGTTGCAGGGACCCGCTCCGAAGAATTCGACGGTCCTCACCCGGCTGGCCTTCCTGGCACCCACATCCACTTCCTTAATCCCGTTAACGAACATAAAACCGTCTGGACAATCAACTATCAGGACGTTATCGCCTTCGGTAAGTTCTTCGTCAGCGGCCAAATTCCGGTGGAGCGCATTGTTGCCCTGGGTGGCCCCGGCGTCAAAGAGCCTCGTCTGATTCGCACCCGTCTCGGTGCCAACCTCGACGAATTGCTCAAGGGTGAACTCAAAGCAGGCAACCAACGCGTTGTCTCCGGCTCGGTATTTAAAGGTGCCACGGCTGAAGGCCCTCTGGCTTTCCTGGGTCGTTATCACATGCAGATCTCAGTACTGCCTGAAAAACGTGAGCGCGAATTCCTGGCATCCCTGACTGCCGGCGGTGACCGTTTCTCACTGAAACGTGTCTTCCTGTCCGCCTTTACCGGCGGCCCTTCCGCTCCGATGAACACCAGCCAGTATGGTCGCAAAGGAAACATTCTTTCCATCGGTTCTTTTGAGAAAGTGATGCCTCTGGACATTTTGCCCAACTTCCTGCTGCGCAGCTTGGCTGCCGGCGACACAGACCAGGCGCAACTGCTGGGCTGTCTGGAACTGGACGAAGAAGATCTGGCCCTGTGTACTTACGCCTGCTCCGGAAAGAACGACTACGGCGTGATGCTGCGTGAGGCACTTACCACCATCGAGAAAGAGGGATAATAGCCGTGAAATTACTCGACGAATTGAAACCTCACTTTGAGAAGGGTGGCAAGTGGGAGAAGTATGCCGCCGTTCACGAAGCCATTGATACAACATTGTACTCCCCCGCAGATGTGACCACGGGCACGACCCATGTTCGTGACAGCATCAACCACAAGCGGGTTATGAGCATCATCATGCTGGCACTGCTGCCTTGCATTTTTATGGCCATGTGGAACAGTGGCTTTCAGGAGAACCTGACCCTGAACCAGATGCTGGCTGCTGGTCAGATCGACAAGCTTCCCGGTTTCAGCGATAGCACTTCGATCTTGGCCAACATCCTGACTGGCGCAGGCTTGTTACTGCCAATCTTCCTGGTGGCAATCATCACCGAGGCTGTCTGGGTAGTCATCTTTGCCGCCATGAGAAAAAAATCCATTGATGCCGGTTTCCTTGTATCAGCGGTTTTGATCACCCTGCTCATGCCGCCCACGGTTCCAGTTTGGCAGGTTGCCATTGCCACCTCTTTCGGCGTTGTCATCGGCCGTGAAATTTTCGGTGGTATCGGCATGAACTTCCTCAACCCGGCGCTTGTCGCCTGGGTCTTTCTGTCGCTGGCACATCCAGGTTCCATGACTGGAGATGCCGTCTGGACGGCTGTTGACGGCTACACCGGTGCAACGCCCCTGGCCATGGCACTGAGCGATGGCACCGCCAGCCTCGCGGCACAGGGAATCACCTGGAAAGCAGCCTTCCTGGGCACGATTCCCGGTTCCCTGGGTGAAACATCCGCTCTGGCTTGCCTGTTTGGCGCGGTGATTCTGCTGATTTCCGGCATCGCCTCCTGGCGCATTATGGCTTCCATCGTTTTAGGTGTTGTTGCCGTATCTTCCGCACTGTGCATGTTTGACACCAATGCAATGAACCCGGCCTGGCACCTTGTTCTTGGTGGCCTCGCATTCGGTACGGTCTTCCTGGCCACCGACCATTCCTCTTCCGCAATGACCTGCAAAGGTCAGTGGGCGTACGGATTGTTGATCGGAGCCCTGGTGGTTATCGTTCGGGTTTACAACCCGATGATGCCTGAGAGTGTCGGCATGATTATCTTGTTCGGCAATGTCTCAGCCCCTTTGATCGACCGCATTGTCGTGAACGCACACATCAAGAAAAGGAAGTTGCGCCATGTCTAATGATTCTATCTTTAAAACATTTCTGGTCGCTTTTCTGTTGTGCGTCGTTTGCTCGGTACTGGTTTGTCTGGCCGCGATCGTACGTATCGACCGTGAAGCCTATAATAAACAGCTTGAGGTCCGCAAAACCGTTCTGGCTGCCGCTGGCTTCCAGCAACAGATTGATGACGGTGGCAACATTGATGAATTGTTCACCACCAACATGGAGCTCAAGATTGTTGACCTGGCAAGTGGCGAATATACAGATGCCGTTGATCCAGCCACTTACAACCAGAAAGACGCTCTGGAAAATCCGGACCTTTCTGTAAAAATCCCATCAGATAAAGACATTGCTGGCATGGGTAGCCGCGCCAAATACGCAGCTGTCTATGTGACGAAAACTGGTGACATCGTTCTGCCAATTCGCGGTGCAGGCATGTGGGGCCCTATGCTGGGTTATATTGCTGTTGCCGATAATGGCAGCACGGTTAAAGGCCTGACTTTCTACCAGCATGCAGAAACCCCTGGCCTCGGCGCTGAAGTAGACAACCCTCGCTGGAAAGCTCAATGGCCCGGCAAAGAAGTCTACAACGGCAACAGCGTAGCGATCAAAGTTGTTAAAAATGGTAGCTACGATCCGAAGGCTTCCGACGCAGCAAATACAGTTGACGGCCTGGCTGGTGCAACAGTCACCAGTACTAAAGTCAGCAACATTGTGCGTTACTGGTTCGGCGATGATGGATTTGGCAAATTTCTGGCAAATCTGAAAGCAAAGAGAGGTTAACCATGTCAAAAGCTACAGACGCTCTGCTGGATCCAATTATTAATAATAACCCCATTGCTTTGCAGATCCTTGGTATCTGTTCAGCTCTGGCGGTTACCAATAAAATGTCCACGGCATTCACCATGGCCATCGCCGTAACCATCGTTACCGGCTGCTCTAATGCTGCGGTCAGTGCCATTCGCAACCATATTCCCAACAGCATCCGGATCATTGTCCAAATGACGATTATTGCAACACTGGTTATCATCGTTGACCAGATGCTCAAAGCCTATGCCTACGAGATGAGTAAAGCGCTCTCTGTGTATGTTGGTTTGATTATCACCAACTGTATCGTTATGGGTCGTGCTGAAGCATACGCCATGAAAGCGCCTGTCGTGGAAAGCTTCATGGACGGTATCGGTAACGGTCTGGGCTATGGACTTATCCTTATGCTGGTCGGTTTTGTCCGCGAACTTTTCGGTTCCGGAAAAATCTTTGGTTTGACGATTCTCAGCCCTGTCAATGATGGCGGCTGGTATGTCACTAACGGCCTGATGCTGCTGGCACCCAGCGCCTTCTTCCTGATCGGCTTCATCATCTGGGGTTTGCGGACCTGGAAGCCTGAACTCCAAGAATAGGAATAGACGCCATGTCACATTATTTGATGATTTTCTTTAAATCGGTCTTTATTGACAATATCGCCCTGACCTTCTTTCTTGGTATGTGTACTTTCATTGCACTGTCAAAGAAAGTTGACACAGCTTTCATGCTCGGTATTGCTGTTGTTGCCGTTGAATTTGTTACCGTTCCCGTCAACAACCTGCTTTACGTTTACCTGCTCAAAAAAGGCGCACTGGCCTGGGCCGGCTACCCTGAGTTGGACCTGAGCTTCCTCGGTCTGATCTGCTACATCGGCGTTATCGCTGCGATCGTACAGATCCTTGAAATGGCTTTGGACAAATACCTGCCCGCACTCTACAACGCCCTGGGTATTTTCCTGCCGCTGATTACGGTTAACTGCGCCATCCTCGGTGCCTCACTGTTCATGGTTGAGCGTGACTACAATGTCATGGAGAGTACCGTGTACGGTGTCGGTGTCGGTGTCGGTTTTGCTCTGGCAATTTGCCTGTTGGCCGGTATCCGTGAAAAACTGACCTACAGCGATATCCCCAAGGGACTGCGTGGCGTTGGTATCACTTTCATCATTGTTGGTTTGGTGGCTATGTCTTTCAAGGCCTTCTCCGGCCTGACATTTTAAGCACAGCAACCAGTACTTATAGGATTGGATGAAATTATGGATTTAACTCTCGTAATAGCCGGAAGTACGATGTTCACCGGTGTCATCCTGGCTCTTGTCGTCATCATTCTCGTGGCGCGCAAAAGTCTGGTACCCAGCGGTGACATCAATTTTTATATTAATGATGACCCCAGCAAAACGGTAACGACGAAACCGGGTGGCAAGCTGCTCGGCTCTCTGGCTGCGCAGGGCATCTTTATCCCTTCAGCCTGTGGTGGCGGCGGCACCTGTGGTCAATGTCATATCAAGGTCTTTGAAGGTGGTGGCGATATTCTGCCGACTGAAACCTCTCATATCAACAAGCGTCAGGCGAAAGAAGGTCTTCGCCTTGCTTGCCAGGTTAATGTCAAACAAGACATGAAACTCGGCATTCCCCGCGAAATCTTTGATATCAAGAAATGGGATTGCGTCGTTCGCTCTAACGAAGGGCGTGCTACATTTATCAAAGAACTGGTTGTAGAACTTCCTGAAGGCGAAGATTGCGATTTTCGCGCTGGTGGTTACATCCAGATCGAAGCTCCGGCTCACGAACTGTCCTACTCTGAGTTTGACATCGAAGAGGAATATCGTGAAGACTGGGACAAATTCAACCTGTGGCGCTATAAATCGGTCGTTAAAGAGCCAATTATGCGTGCCTACTCGATGGCAAACTACCCCTCGGAGAAGGGGATCATCATGCTGAACGTTCGTTGCTGCCCTCCGCCGCCGAACGCTCCCGATGCTCCTCCGGGTCAGATGTCTTCATTCATCTTTAACCTCAAACCCGGCGACAGAGTTACCATTTCCGGTCCTTACGGCGAATTCTTTGCTCGTGAAACGGACAACGAAATGGTCTTTATCGGCGGTGGTGCCGGTATGGCTCCTATGCGTTCTCACATTCTTGACCAGCTGCTGCGAATTAACACCAGCCGTAAAATGACCTACTTCTACGGTGCACGTAGCCTCAAAGAGATGTTCTACGTAGAAGAACTCAATGATCTCCAAGAGAGGTTTCCGAACTTCTCCTGGTACTGCGCTCTGTCCGACCCGTTACCTGAAGACAACTGGGAAGGACCGGTAGGCTTTATCCACAATGTCATGTACGACATGTACATTAAAGACCACGAGGCTCCGGAAGACTGCGAGTACTACATGTGCGGTCCCCCGATGATGGCCAACGCTGTGACCAACATGCTTATGGACCAAGGTGTTGAGCGTGAAAACATCATGTTTGACGACTTCGGTGGTTAAACAGATTGAGTTGTGATATCGCCCCCTTATGTTATTCTTTCTGCAGAGTCAACATAAGGGGGCGTCTTTTATTTTGGAGGGAAATACCATGCCATACGGACAAGCGAAAGAGATCCTTGAATACGCTCGTGAATTCCATCGTCAGGTTGGGTCTTTCTATCAACAACTTGCCGACAAGGCACAGAGTGACCGGGTTAAACTTCTGTTGGATTACATGATCCGCCACGAAAAACATCTTGAGCGGGCCTTGGAAGACTACGAGCAGAGCATCACAACGAAAGCACTGAACAGCTGGTATCAGTACACTAAAGATCAGCGTACTTTTACCCCCCTGGACTCTCTGGCCTATTCTGAACAGATGAGCGTTGAAGACGTAATCAAAGTTGCAACGACCATTGACAACTGCCTGATCGCATCGTACAAAGGGGTAGCTGACACCACGACGTCGGATGAAGTTCGGGAGATTTTCCAGAATCTACTGGACATGGAAGAACAGGAAAAACACGTTAAAGCTCGTGTTGCTTTGGGGATCAACGATTTATAATCCCGACTGTCACTCACGATTCACGAGCCACGTCTTTTTGGACGTGGCTTTTTTATTCTGTTTAAGGAGTTCTTATGCGCCGCGCCATAATCGTCCTCACGGTTTTGTTGATTACTGGCATTGTCTATCTCAACCACCACTCCACCCCTGAAAATCGCACCCTGACCCTTTCCGGATCGACGATGGGGACAACATATCATCTCAAAATCGAAGTCCCTTCAGGGATGGATTTAAGTGCCGACGCGTTATCAATGCGGATAAAAGGTTCTCTCGATCAAGTCGATCATTTGATGTCGACATATAAGCCTGATTCTGAAGTATCTCAGTTTAATCAGTTGCCAATTAATCAATGGCTGACCATTTCACAACCAACATTCCACGTCATTGATGCTGCGATACACTATAGCCAACTCAGTAATGGCGCCTTCGATATTACCGTTGGCAAACTTGTTAATCTCTGGGGGTTTGGCCCGACGATAAATGCGTCCCTGGTACCTGACCCGAAAACAATCCAGTCCCTGCAGCAGAAGATTGGCTACTCACATCTTCAACTGCAAAACTCACCACCCTCACTGAAAAAAACATCTGAGGACATTTATCTTGACCTGTCTGCCATTGCGAAAGGCTACGCAGTCGATGCTGTAGCTACTGTGCTCGACCTTTCTGATCTGCATAATTACATGGTTGAAATTGGCGGAGAAATCCGCACATCTGGAAGCAAACTCAACGGTTCACCGTGGTCAATCGGCATCGAAAGCCCCCTTATTGATCAACATTCAATTCAAAAAGTGCTGCACCTGAATAATGTCGCCATGGCTACTTCTGGTGATTATCGTAACTATTTTGAGCATGACGGAAAACGATTTTCCCACACCATAGACCCGCGCACCGGCTACCCAATCACTCATAAATTGGCCTCAGTAACCGTTATTGCACCAACATGCATGGATGCTGATGCTTTAGCGACTACAATTATGGTTATGGGCCCTGAAGAAGGCATGACCTTTGCTGAGGAAAACCATCTGCCCATTTTTATGATCATTAAAAATCACCAGGGCTTTATTGAACAATCGAGTACGACTTTCACACCGTTTCTTAAAAAATAGGACTCAAAATGAAAGCATTTATACCAGCACTGCTCATCTTCCTGCTTGCTTTTATTGGCTTATCTATTGGCATTTTATTTGGGCGTAAAGGAATCAGCGGCTCTTGTAGTAGCACTGAAGGGCGCCTTGCCGATCTAAAATGCACCTGTGGCCGAGATGAAGACAGCAGTGCACCAAGCTGCGAGAACATAGCTGTCGAAGTCATCTGTCCGGACGACAACCCGGAAGAGTATCAGCAACTCCTGAATGAACTGGATCGTCGAGAAAACCTTCCTAAACCTTAGCCCACTGTGTTCACAAAAACCTTATGTTCATTGAATATGATCGCAGGGTTTATTCTATGGTTTCCCCCTTAAACGCTCCATAACATTCGCTGACTGAGGCTGACTGAGGCTGACTGAGGCTGACTGAGGCTGACTGAGGCTGACTGAGGCTGACTGAGGCTGACTGAGGCTGACTGAG
>PKUE01000011.1:0-26932 GCA_002869685.1 Desulfuromonas sp. | reverse complement strand
TGACTGAGGCTGACTGAGGCTGACTGAGGCTGACTGAGGCTGACTGAGGCTGACTGAGGCTGACTGAGGCTGACAAAAAAAATCCCCTCTCGAACCATCATGGCATCGAGAGGGGATTTTTGTGTCTACTCACCCCGGAATACCGGGTAGCGCTTTTCTACAGCAGCGTTGCAACAGCGTGCTTTGCAGCAGCAAGTATGCTTTGAGGCATCGCGCCAACCATGATGATCGCCACGATAAAGAAAGCACCCAGCAACTTGGCCGTGAAAGGCAAAACAATCACATCCTGATCAGAATCAGGGGCACAGTATGCAGCACGGGCCATTTTCAGATAGTAAAATGCTGCAACAGCTGCATTCATAACGGCCAGAATAACCAGAGCGTAAAAACCTTTATGGATAGCACCGGTGAACAGCATAAATTTACCGATAAAACCAATCGTCGGCGGGATACCAGCCATACCAAAGGCTGAGACAAGCAGCGTCAAAGCCAGCAACGGTGAACGGCGGGACAAGCCCTTAAGGTCATCGAAACTGACATTTTCACCATTGGGCGCTACGTTATAAATGACATAGAAGCAACCAAGGTTCATCAGCAGATAACCGATGACGTAAAATACAGCTGCGGACATACCCATTTCATCTGCTGTCAAAATACCGATCATGACATAACCAGCGTGTGCGATACTGGAATATGCCAAAAGTCGTTTCAAGTCTGTCTGGACCAGTGCAGTAAAGTTACCCAGGGTCATAGACAGAACAGCAACAACCGCCAGAACCCAGGTTAACTGGCTGACATCATAGCCAGCTACGGATACGAAGCGAATCAACAGCAATACCGCACCCACTTTAGGCAAAGTCGCAACGAAACTTGTCGTCTCATTCGAAGCCCCCTGATACACATCAGGGGTCCAGAAATGCATCGGGAACAGTGCCAGCTTATAAAAGAACGCCGTCATCACCAGAACCATGGCAACAACTGCCAGAGGCTGAGTTGCAACGAGTGACGGCATCAATTGCGCGAGCTCATTGAGATAAGTCGTATGGGCAAGGCCAAAGATATAACTCATACCATACAGCGTCAGGCCGGTGGAAGCGGCACCGAACAGAACATATTTAATCCCGGCTTCGACATGACTGCGTTGCTGGCCGCCACGGAACGGGATAACCACATACAGAGCATATGAAGAAATTTCCAGGCTGAGAAGCAGCGTCAACAACTCGACAGAACTGCTCAGGAACATCAGACCGAGAGCACTGATCGCAAGGAACATGTTGTACTCAGGATGAAGCCTGCCATCAATCCCCTTGAGGCCACGTCCGAGATAAAACACCAGAAACAGGCCGCCGACAATCACCATCTTAAATAACTGCGAAAGCGGATCGACAAGATAAGCATCATAAAACAGACTGTCTTGAGCTCCCATCGACACGAAGGTCGCTACGAGAGTTACCGCAGTCAAGAACAGACTGGCACCTTGAATCACGCCAGTACGAAACTTGCCCAAGGTCATGAAGAACAAGACCAGGACCGTTAACATCAGTGCCAACTCGGGCAAAAAAGCTGTGTTTAACATAATTGATCCGATTCTTGAGTTAGAAGAGGTTCTTGACCCAGGCACCTGCTTCGTTGAGCAGGGCATGGTGCTCACCGTGGTGAACAGCTTCCTGTACCGCACCACCTGCATTTACCTGATGGATCAAGTGGGTCACACTGGTATCCATCATGTCCAGCAGAGGTGTTGGGTGTAAACCGATCCAGAATACGAATACGGTCAAGAATGCCAATTGAATAAATTCACGGAAGTTACAGTCAGACAGATGATGATCATCTCCATGATCATCGCCGTGATGACCGTGACCATCTGAATCGTCCCAAACCATCTTCTGCAACAGACGCAGCATATATGCCGCGGCCAGAATGGCACCAGGAATTGCCAGAGCACCAACAAGCGGATACTTGTCAAAAGCACCAAAAAGAACAAGGAACTCGCCGACAAAACTGTTGGTGCCGGGGAAGGCCAGGGAAGACAAAGAGAAAATACCCAGGAATGTTACATAGATTGGCATGAACATTCCCAGCTTACTGTTATCAGAGATCTCACGACTGTGAGTACGCTCGTAAATCAGACCAATCATGATAAACAAAGCACCGGTGGTCACACCGTGATTGATCATCTGCAACATGGCACCTTTGATGCCGGCATCATTCAGCAGGAAAATACCGAGGGTAACAAAGCCCATATGCCCAACCGAAGAATAAGCGATCAATTTCTTAATATCAGACTGACCCAGGGCAAGGTAACCACCAACGATGATACTCACCAAAGACATGATGATCAAATAAGGCATGCAGTACAGAGTTGCAGCTGGAGCCATCGGCAGACAGAAGCGTAAGAATCCGTAGCCACCCATTTTCAACAGAATACTGGCGAGAATGACCGATCCGGACACGGGCGCCTGAACGTGTGCTGCAGGCAACCAGGTGTGAAACGGAAACATCGGCATCTTGATTGCAAAACCAAGAGCACAAGCCAGGAATATCCACATCTGATAAGAGAAGGGAAAAGCATGATCCATCAACTCTGGAATGAAGAACGTTCCAGTCGTAATGTACATGGCCACGATAGAGACCAGCAGAAAGATACTACCGGCAAACGTGTAAAGGAAGAACTTGATCGATGCGTAGTCTTTACGATCACCACCCCAGATGGCAATGATCAAATACATCGGCACCAGCATACCTTCCCAGAAGATATAAAAGAGGACCGTGTTCAGACTGACGAAAACGCCGATCATGGCAGTTTCCATCAGCAACGTCACGATGATGAATTCTTTCATCCGTGTTTTAATGTAGGTCCAGGAACACAGGATACACAACGGCATGACTAATGTCGTCAGCAGAACAAGCAACACGCTGATTCCATCGACACCGACCACATAATCCAGATTCAGTGCGGGAAACCAGTGACGCAATTCCACAAACTGATACTTCGCCGTTGTCTGATCAAAACAAGACCATAAAGGCAACGAAATCACAGCTGTGCCCAGAGTCACTGCCAGACCCCAGAATTTCAGTACGGTATCACCACGTAAAAACATGGATACCACAGCCCCGACTACCGGTATGAGCAGCAGCAACGATAGAATCGGGAAATTTAATGTATTCAGGATTAGATACTTTTCCATGACTTCCTACTGTCTATGAGTAATTGCCTATCCGTTTACACGAAGGCTGTGTCAGATCAGTACTACGACAATCAACACCAGAAACAACAGAGCAACAGCTGCTCCAATATAGTGTTGCAGTTTACCCGTCTGGAACTGACGAACCTGCTCGCCACCCTTGACAACGCCACGCGCACTACCGTCAAGAGCCCAATCAATGCCTTCCCAATCAAACCAGGACAGAGCGCGGGCCAGAGCCATGGTAAAGCGCAGGCCGATATTCTGATAAACGTTACTCACCCACTCGTTTGTTGAGCTGATGGGTTTACGCGCCAACCACATGAACCAACCGGCACCACGACGATAGAACCAATCAAGGTCAAGGTTGGACACATCATGAGGTTTAAGATACTTGACCATGATGTAGAAACCCAATCCAGTGAAACCAAGCAGATGGAAAGTCTCCGTCAAGTGATAGCTGTTGTATGGGTGATAGTTCACAACATAAGGCAGCATGTCATACAAATAGTCGGGGTAAACACCGAGGAAGATACACATGAAGGCAGCCATAAACATACCAACCTGCATGTTCCAATAGGCTTCCTTAGGTTTAAGGCCGCAATCATTCGGACCGAACCAGATGAAATACGGCAACTTAATACCAACCGACAGGAAGGTACCAACAGCAGCCAAAGACAGCATTAACATCAGAATCAACTGATGATTTGCACCGGCTGCGGCAATAATCATTGATTTACTGATAAATCCACTGGTCAGCGGAAAACCGGAAATCGCGATACCACCGATCACGGTGAAGATCATCGACATCGGCATATACTTGTACAGACCACCCAGCTCGCTGAGCTTTGAACGACCTGTCATCTCAAGCACACTACCAACACCCATGAACAGCAGAGCTTTATACAGGATGTGCGCATAGGCGTGAGCACACGCACCATTGATCGCCATCTCGGTGCCAATACCAACACCGCACACCATGTAACCAACCTGACTGACAATGTGGTAGGCAAGAATTCGCCGGGCATCATTTTCAATAACCGCGTAACCAACACCGTACAGTGTCATGATGGCACCCATGATAGCCAGGGTTTCGAACCCGGCAAAACCGCGAGCCAAAACATAGACTGCTGTCTTAGTGGTAAAGGCACACATAAAAACGGCACCCGTAACTGTCGCCTCGGGATAGGCATCAGGCAACCAGGCATGAATCGGTGGCACAGCGGCATTAAGCATGAAACCAATCATGATCAGGTAATCGGCCAGCGTCGCCGTATCCGGAGTGATCGCAACAAAGCTGAGGTCACCATCGAGGTTGAGGTAGCGCAAGAAGATACCACCCAGCAGCACAAGACCGCCAAAGGTATGGACCAGCAGGTAACGATAACCCGCTTCAATCGAGCGCTTGCGCTTGCGATACCAGACCAGGAAGACCGATGCAAATGCCATCAATTCCCAGAAGATAAAGACGACCAGGTAATCACCCGCAAGGGTCGTTCCAAGCGAACCAGCGACATACAACCAAGCAGCCGCATGCTGACCACTCTCCTTGACATGCAGACCAAAGATGCTGCCAATCAGCGCCATCAAGGTAAAGACATGCAAGAAAACCATCGTCAACTGATCGACACGACCGAACTGCATTTTGAAGCCCAGCCACTCAACGCAACCAAATGATGCCGGCAGATACTTGATCTGAATAAAAGCCAGCAAAGGCACAACGACCAGCCAGATCTTCTGGGCGTTGAATTTCTTGAATAAGGGTAGCAGCAGCGCACCGACAATAAACATGGTGGCTGGATGCATAAAAATACTACTTGTCATAATGATCCGTGCCCCTCTCCAGCCATACGTGTGACAGCCCTTTACAGAAAACAATCAATGCCAAGCAACCAACCAGACCGAATACGGCCCAAAATTCGTTGATGTGATCGCCCCAGAAGTGTGCGTGGTGACGGTCGGCAAAGAAATCAAATACAAGAGCAAACGCCAAAACAGCCATGAACAGCCATTTCATCATGTTTGGTCTCTCACGCAGATAAGTAAGAAAATTTACAATCATGACTTCACCATCAGGTTAATGAGGTCGAGAAACAGATTCGGGTAAACACCGATCAGAACAGATAATGTACCAGTGATTACAAGAGGAACCACCATGAACAAAATCAGAGGTTTTGTTTCAAGACTCCCCGTTAATCCTTCATCTGCAGGTAACGGTTTGCCGAAGAAGGCCTGGAGGAAAACCGGGACAAAGTAACCGGCATTCAGCAAGCTACTGGCGAGCAATACACACAGCAGAATCCAGTTATGGATATCCATGGTTCCAAGAGCCAGATACCATTTGGTAACAAAACCGCCAACCGGAGGCGCTCCGATCATACCCAGAGAAGCCACACCGAAAGCGACCATGGTAAATGGCATCCGCTTACCCAGACCACCCATCTCGGTAATGTCCTTTTTGCCACTGGCAACGAAAATACAGCCGGCTGCAAAGAACAGAGTAATCTTGGCAAACGCATGGTTGGCAATGTGGATCAAACCACCTGTAATGGAGTTTGGTGTCAGCATGGCCACACCAAGAATGATATAGGACAACTGGCTGACCGTTGAGTAAGCCAGACGCGCTTTGAGGTTGGTCTTGGTCAGAGCGATTACCGAGGCGGTCAATATCGTGAAAGAAACGAAGTAGGCCGTAAAAATACCCAAACCCGTCTCATGCAAAATATTGGTACCAAAGATCGACAACATGACACGACAGGTCGAGAAGACACCGACCTTAACAACGACAACCGCGTGGAGCAGCGCGCTGACAGGAGTCGGTGCGACCATCGCATCTGGCAACCAGTTGTGCAGCGGCATAATACCGGATTTGGCAAAACCGAAGAGGCACAGCAAGTAAGCAATCCCGACCACAAAACGATCCGCCTCAGCAGGGAAAATACCCTGAGCAATGCTTGCCGTATTGAAGTCGAGCGTGCCGCACAGCACATAAATAATCACCATCGCCGGGAGCAAAAAGGCTTTCGAAGTGAACATCAGATAAACGATGTACTTCTTGGCTCCGGCGTAACCTTCTTCATCCTGATGGTGCATAACCAGAGGATAGGTGAAGATGGAGACGATTTCGTAGAACAGATACAGTGTGAACAGGTTTCCGGCAAAGGCGGCCCCCATGGCTGCACCGACGGACACCGCATAACACACATAGAAGCGTGTTTGAGCATGCTCATTCAGGCCACGCATATAACCGACGCAGTATAAACTGGCCAGTATCCACAGAAAAGAGGCAACCAGTGCAAAGACAACCCCGAGTGCATCGAGATTGAGTTTGACTGTGATACCGGGATACAACTCAAACAGGGTGTACTGGAGTTGCTGTCCATCGAGAATAATCGGCAGAAAATTCAGAACCGAAACAAAGGTAATGATGGCACCGAGTGTCGACCAACTGTCGCGCAGATTCGGTTTCTTACCCGAAAACATGACGAGCAGTCCCGTAATCATCGGGATCAGCGTTGTCAAAATAATCTTGCTGGTGATAATCGTGTTCATTGCAAGTGCTTTCTCAAGTGGTGTGTCGCGCTAGCAGAGCCGCGTGACTGCCGTTACAGATTCCATAACCGTCAGCAAAGCGATATCACAACTTAAGATCCTGAACCTGCTCAGGATCTTCACTTCGATATTTGCGGTACACCGCGATAATGATACTGACCACAATTGCTGCTTCAGCGGCTGCGATACCCATGATGAACAGTGTGTAGATCTGTCCAACAGCCGGGTTCGGTGCAACAAAGCGATTGAACGCCATGAAATTGAGTGCCGCACCATTCAGAATAAATTCACTTGAAATCAACATGCCGATGAGTGAGCGGTGCTGCAACATACCGTACAGACCGATAACCAGCAGAATGGCTGCAATAATCAGATAGGTATTTAAGTTATCACTGATGATCATTTTGCCACTTCCTCCCGACCGCCGCGCGCCAGAATGATGGCACCGATAATGGCCGTCAACAGAATGACCGAAATCAATTCAAAGGCCAGGCAGTATTTGTACAGCAGATTTTCACCGACAAAACGGATCGACATATCGCCAACCATTTGAGCCGCCGGTGCAAACTTGGTTTGCTGAATGGTGATAAACAGAGTAAAGAAACCCGTTGCACAGGCACTCAATGCCAACAGAAGATTGCGACCGCTGAAATTTTTAGTTGTCAGCTGATCCGGAGTGTTACCAAGCATAACCCCGAGAACAATCATGATGCAGACAGCCCCGACATAAATCAGAACCTGCATCGTTGCCAAAAAAGGACTGCCAAGGTGGAAGTAGAGGCCAGCAACACCAATCAGTGCAACCGCCAAACCGAGGACCGCATGCATAAGCATCCGAGACCGAACTGCCATGAACCCGCCCAAAAACGTCAAAATCATGAACGCATAAAAGAGGGCTTCGGCGATGTATTGAAAAACTATCATGCCCGTTCCTCCAACCTCTTCAAAATGTCGAAGTGAAATTCTTCACGCGTAAAACCAGCAAGTTCATAATCGTTGCTATAGTCAAGTGCATCGGTCGGACAGACCTCAACACAAGCGCCACAAAGACTGCACTTGGTAAAATCGAGAGTGAACACGGTCAGCGCCTTACCTTTAACGCCTTCACGTTTCTCACCGTCAACGACAATACAATCAGATGGACACTCGCGCATACAGCTTCCGCAAGTAATACATTTATGACTGCCGCTTTCCTCATCTTTTACCAGGTCGATGTGGCCACGATAGTTCGGAGTGATCTCAAGCTTTTCGCGTGGATACTGTACTGTAACAATAGGACGGAACATTGCCTTGATAGTGACCTTCAGGCCAATGATAAGGCTCCATGCTCCCGTAAACAATTCTGAGAAATAGGATTTCATATCAGCTTCACCATCACGACAGTAATAAGAAGGTTAACCAGCGAAAATGGGATCAGGTACTTCCAGCAGAAATTCATCAGCTGATCAAAGCGGGTCCGTGGGTAGGTCCAACGAATCCAAACCAGGAAGAACATCAGTGCATAGACCTTGGCCAGGAACCAGATCGCGCCGCTATACTCGAAATAGGGCAGTGGAATCCCGGAGCTTCCGCCGAGGAAAAATACCGTGGCAATACTGCAGACAATGAACATATTGGCGTACTCGCCCAACACGAACAGACTGAAGCTCATACCACTGTACTCAGTATGAAAACCTGCCGTCAGCTCACTCTCTGCTTCCGGCAAGTCAAATGGTGCACGGTTTGTTTCCGCGACCATGGCAACAATATAGATCAAAAATGCCAGTGGCTGAAGCACGACAAACCACACCGGGCTTTGCGCAGCGGCAATATCACGCAAGCTGAAGGTGTTCGTCATAAACACAATTGCCAGCAGTGAAATCAGCATCGGAATTTCGTAAGCAACATTCTGGGCAACCGAACGAAACGCTCCAAACAGGGAATACTTGTTGTTGGAACCCCAGCCGCCGATCAAAATGGCCAAGACGTTCAGCGAAGCAAAAGCCAGAATCAACAGCAGACCGACATCAAGGTCAAAACCCTGGATCTTCTCACTGAACGGCAGCACCAGCAGCGGTACAAAAACTGGAGCAAAAGCAAGAAGCGGAGCAATCATGAACAGTGGTTTATCCGCTTGTGCCGGAACCACCAGTTGCTTGCCCATCAGCTTCAAACCGTCAACAACCAGCTGCAGAATACCGTGGAAACCGACTTCCATCGGACCAGGGCGAAGCATGATGTGACCGGCGAGCTTACGCTCGGCATAGCCCATGACCAGCGCGTTACCAAACACGATAATAGCACCGCATGCTGCGCAAATAACAATCCGGATTAATTCCGGGAGAATACTATAAAAGGTTTCCATATTGATCTACCTGTCAATCTCGGGGATAACCAGGTCCAAAGAACCCATGGCTGATACCACGTCAGAAAGCAGCATCCCCTCACACATTTCGGGAACGACACTTAGATTAGAGAAGGACGGCGTTCTTACCTTGAGGCGGTAAGGGACATCTGAGCCATCGGCAACCAAGTAGTAAGACAACTCACCACGCGGTGCTTCAACCGAGCTGTTGTAATCGCCAGCAGGAATCTTGAGTTTTTTGGGAACCTTGGCCGCCATGACCGGGCCCTCAGGCAATTTATCCAGCGCCTGCTCGATGATCCGCAGACTTTGTTCCATCTCACGGAAACGAACCTTAAACGACGCCATGCAGTCACCGCTGGTCTCGGTCGGAACCTCAAAATCAAACTCAGGGTAGACTGAATAAGGCTCAGCGCGACGCAGATCGTAGGCAACGCCAGTTCCACGCAGCAACGGACCGGTAATACCATAGCGGTAACAGGTCTGCGGAGTAAGGTCACCGACATTGATCAAACGCTTTTGCAGGATAACGTTGCCATTGACCAGTTCATCGTACATCGGGAAACGACCACGCAGGCGATCGATGAAGGCCCGGGTACGGGTGACAAACTTGTCATCAATATCCTTGCATACTCCGCCAACCCGATAGTAGCAGTACGTCAAGCGGGAACCGGTAATATCTTCGAGGATGTCGAGGATCTCTTCGCGATCATCGAAGGCGTACATGATCGGCGTAAACGCACCCAGGTCGAGCAGGTAGGCGCCGTACCACAACAGGTGGCTCTGAATACGATTCAACTCGGACGTGATCACGCGGATATATTCGGCACGACGCGGTGCTTCAACTCCCGTTGCTTTCTCCAGCAGCTGAGCGTAACCATGGTTATAAATCAGGGCACCGAGATAATCCATGCGCGCAGTGTTCGGCATGAACGACTTGGCAGGCTTGAATTCGGCGATTTTCTCATGACATCTGTGTCCGTATCCAAGTACAGGCAGAAGGCTCATTGCATATTCACCTTCAAGCTCCAGAAGTACACGTAAAACACCGTGGGTACTCGGGTGCTGGGGGCCCATATTCAGAACGAAGCGGTGATGTCTTTCGTCTTCTAACACTTCTACATTCATGACAATCAGCTCTGCTCCGGACTCTTGACTGCTTCAGGTTTCGCTGCTTCGTCCTCAGGCTGTCCCCGACGTACGGCGGCAACATCCTTAAGGGTTTTCTCAGTTTTAAGCAGCGGCTTCAGGTCCACGTCTTCTTCCGCCAGAATCAGCGGCTCCAGGTTGGGGTGACCGACGAACACAACCCCGTGAAAATCACGAGTCTCACGCTCATGCCAGTTCGCTCCCTGGTAGATGTCTGTGATGGAAGGAATTTCACCCTTTTCATCAACAAAAGCCCGCGCCATCACCCGGCAGCGCGTTTCAACATGGGCTAACTGGTAAACAACCTCAATGGCGGGTTCAACATGAACAGCCATCAGATCAACCAGATAAAAGCCCGCTTCGAGCATCATGCTGGCGAAGGCCGGAACCGTCGCACCTTCCAGACAGATACTGTAATCGTAACCACTAACGGCATAGTCAACTTCCTCCACGGAAGTCGCCATTTTCTGCCATTGCTGTACAACGCTTTTAACGTCCATAAGTTAAGCTCCCTCCGGCATCTTGTTCTGCGGGAATGGGAAACGCTTGCCGGTGATCTTCTCCTGCAGCTGCAGAATACCCTCGATCAAGGCTTCCGGGCGCGGCGGACAACCGGGAACATAGACATCAACCGGGATCAACTGATCAACACCGAGGACGACATCATAGTTCGCTTCTACCGCAAAAGGACCGCCGGAAATCGCACAGTTCCCTAAAGCGATAACGTAGCGAGGTGCAGGCATCTGCTCATACAGGGTAACGACAGCAGGTGCCATCTTGCGATTAACGGTACCGGCGACAATCATCAGGTCCGATTGACGCGGTGAAGGACGGAAAACCTCAGCACCGTAGCGCGCCATATCGAAACGTGCCATACCACAGCACATCATTTCGATTGCACAGCAAGCCAGACCGAAAGTGATCGGCCACAACGAGTTCGCCCGACACAAATCAAAGATCGCGTCGGACAACTTCATCTGAAGCAGGGGCCCTTCGTCTGAGGTCTTGGTTCTCTGCGGGGCAGCGCCGTCATAGCGCTCCAGACACTCCTTGGAATAGGAGTGGACGTTTAGCAGACTTTTCTTTTGCTCGGCCACGTGAATACTCCCTTGACCCAGGCATAAACAATTGCCAGAGCCAAAATACCAACAAAGATTAGCAGTTCAGTAATTCCCCTTACCGCCGAAACCTTGTCGAAGGCGGTGGCAACGGGAAACAGATACAGAACATCAACATCGAACGCCAGAAAGATCAACGCATACAGGTAGTAGGAAATATCAAACCGGATATTCCACGCTGTACCGTAAGGATCCATACCACATTCGTACGGCTCCAACGTCTTACGGTACAACTCCCGCGGGGCAAAAATTCTGGAGATCACCAGAGGGGCCAGACCGCAGACAAGACCTGCAATCAAAAGCACCAACACATACATATAATCGACCAAATACTGTTCGGCCATACCTCGTGCCTCCCTGAAGGGAAATTTCGTACACAGAAGAAACACTCTGTGCACTGGTTCTAGTCGCAACCGTGCATTTGCACGTTATTCATTCAGTATAAAAAACCTCGTATTTTCTATCGGAATGCCTACTGCTTGTCAAGATTTTATTAAGAACCAGCAAAGCCCGAAAACAGCGACTTTGCTAACCCTCTGTTTTAACAGTTATCTTTTGCCAAACATTGTTACGGGCAAACAACATTTTTGAATACTGTATACAGTTTAACTGTTCAATATCATTTGCTGTGTTGCCCAGGATTTTACGCCTCAACCCGCACCTCCCCTTGAATTCGTTTGACTTCAACCAAGACCCTATGCTAACCAATTTTTCTTGTTCTTTAATCAAACCCTGTGTTCTTACGTTATGAAAGAAGCGCTATCATGAGAAACAACATTGTCCACATCGGTGCCGGTGAACTCACCTATGAGATCCGGGCTATTGTTGAAATTGCCGAGACCCTCGGCAAGCTTGGCATCAAGACCAATATGGAAAACATTGGCGACCCGATTGCCAAGGGTGAAAAAATCCCTGACTGGATGAAGCAGATTGTTGCCGATCTGGCGATGAAGGACTGCTCTTACGGCTACTGTGCCACCAAGGGCATTCTTGACACACGCGAGTTTCTTGCGGAAATGACCAACAAACGCGGAAAGGCGCAAATCTCGCCGGAAGACATTATCTTCTTTAACGGTCTTGGCGATGCCATCCAGAAAGTTTATGGTTTCCTCAAACGTGAAGCACGGGTTATCGGCCCTTCGCCCACTTACTCCACCCACTCGTCCGGTGAGGCGGCGCACGCCGGTCAAGCACCTGTTTCTTATCGCCTTGATCCCGACAATAACTGGTATCCGGACATGGACGACCTGCGTCTGTCGATTAAATACAACCCGGCTATTTGCGGCCTGCTCATTATCAATCCTGACAATCCGACCGGAGCCGTCTACCCGGAACGGATCCTGGTGGAAATGATCAAGATCGCCAAGGAGTACGATCTGTTTGTGATCTGTGACGAGATCTATCACAACATCATTTATAACGGCGAATCCACTAAACCCATCTCCGATCTGATCGGCGATGTTCCGGCAATCGCCATGAAGGGGATCAGTAAAGAATTGCCGTGGCCCGGGGCGCGATGTGGCTGGATCGAGGTTTACAACCGTCACAAGGATCCGCTTTTTGCCCGCTACATTCAGTCCATTGTTGACTCAAAGATGGTTGAGGTCTGCTCGACGACTCTGCCGCAAAAAGCGATCCCGCCGATCATGAGTCACCCGCAATATCCGGTCTACCTCAAAGAGCGCACGTCACGCTACGAGAAGTTTTCCAATATTGCCTACGATCTGCTCAGAAGTGTTCCCGGGATCAAAGTCAATCGAACCAATGGCGCTTTTTACATGAGCGTGGCATTTGAAGCCAACCGTCTGAACAATACCCAGACACTGCCGATTGAAAACGATCAGGTGCGCACCATGGTTGAAGAGCTGGTCGCAAAACCCGGCACATCACCCGACAAGCGTTTTGTCTACTATCTGCTGGCTTCGACCGGGATTTGCGTCGTCCCGCTGACGTCGTTCTCAACCCTGGAACAGGGATTCCGCATCACCCTGCTGGAGCGCAACGAAGGGGAATTCACCAAGATTTTTGAGACCATCGCCGAAAGTATTCAGCAGTATTTGGCCTCATAAGTTTCTGATTTCTTTTACTCTGCCTGCCCCATGGCAGGCAGAGTGTTCGCGCCCGTTCCCACCTCTTCCTCACCCGCCACATTCCGTTTACTGCGTTTTTTTCTTTTCCCGCGCATGTTTACCTCGATCACGTCTTGCAAAACGCCCCCATTCCTGCTTGAATTAGGCTCCAAAATATTTTCACCTCCAAAGGAGCCCAAGCACATGCACGCTGAAACTTTCGATCCCGTTCTTGCCAGCCAGACTATTGACACCATCCGCCTGCTTTCTGCGGACGCCGTCGAACAAGCCAACTCCGGCCATCCCGGAACCCCGATGGAAGGGGCGCCCCTGGCGTATCTGCTCTACAGCCGCCACATGCGCCACAATCCGGCAAATCCGGACTGGCCTGGGCGAGATCGCTTCATTCTGTCCTGCGGGCATGCATCCATGCTGCTCTACAGCACCCTGCATCTGAGTGGTTACGATGTCAGCCTGGATGATTTAAAAAACTTCCGTCAATTTGACAGTAAGACACCGGGACACCCAGAATTTGGCCATACCCAAGGAGTCGAGACCACGACCGGCCCACTGGGCCAGGGCATTGCAGTTGGTACCGGCATGGCCATGGGCGCCCGTTATCTGGCTGACACCCTCGATAAAGATCTGTTTAATTACACCATTTATGCCATCTGCTCTGATGGTGATGTGATGGAGGGCGTTTCTGCCGAAGCCGCGTCACTGGCAGGCCATCTCAAACTGGGCAACCTTGTTTATCTCTACCTCGACAATAAGATCACCATTGAAGGCGACACTTCTCTGGCCTTCAGTGAAGAAGTTGCCACGCGCTACCTGTCTTATGGCTGGCACGTTGAACGGGTCACCGGTGAAAATCTGGCTGAAGTTGATGCGGCCATTGAGCGTGCCAAGCGCGACCCTCGCCCGTCCATGATCATCACGCGAACCAACATTGGCCAGGGTGCCCCCAACAAACAGGGCACGTCTTCAGCTCATGGCGCCCCGCTGGGCAAAGAAGAATTGGCCCTGACCAAACAGGCTCTTGGGTTTGACCCCGAGCAAAGCTTTGTTGTTCCCGAGGCGGTCTATACACACATGGCAGCCATCAAGGATCGTGGTGCTCAACTCGAGGCAGACTGGAATACCCGCTGTGAAGAGAAATGTGCCACGAACCAAGCACTGGCTGACTGGTGTGCCGACAAACCTCTGACGGCCGAACAAATTGACGCCCTGCTGCCAACATTTGAAGCGGGTGGCAGTGCAGCAACCCGCTCGACCAGCGGCCAGGTACTCAACGCCCTGGCGGCCGGACTTCCCATGATGCTCGGCGGCAGCGCCGACCTGGCTCCGTCAAACAATACCCACCTTAAAGGTGAAGAGGCCTTTACGCCGGAGCGTGCGGGACGCAACATCCACTTCGGCATTCGCGAGCACGCCATGGGTTCCATCCTCAACGGCCTGTGTCACACCCGCGGCCTGTTGCCATTCGGCGCGACATTTATGATTTTCTCGGACTACATGCGTCCGCCGATGCGCATGGCCGCCCTGATGGGGCTGTCTCCGGTGTATGTGTTGACTCATGACTCCATCGGTGTTGGTGAAGATGGCCCGACACACCAGCCTGTCGAGCAACTGTGTGGTCTGCGCAGCGTCCCCAACCTGACGGTAATGCGTCCCTGCGATGCCAATGAAACCGCCCAGGCCTGGAAAGCCGCGTTAATCAACCGCCAGGGACCGACAGCCTTGATCCTGACCCGTCAGAACCTGCCGACATTGGATCGCCAGCACTATGCCGCTGCCGAAGCAACTCAAAAGGGTGCATACGTTCTTGCAGCCGAACAGGGAGAGCTGCAACTGATTTTGATGGCCAGCGGTTCTGAAGTCCAGCACGCCCTGGCCGCCCGTGACACATTGCAGAACGAGGGAATTGGCGTACGCGTCGTCTCCATGCCCAGCTGGGAGCTGTTCGAGCAGCAGGATGCCGCGTACAAAGAGGAAGTTTTACCCAGCTCCTGCCGCACCCGCCTGGCCGTCGAAGCCGCATCAACCTTCGGCTGGGAACGCTACATTGGTCTGGACGGTGCAGTTGTCGGCATGACCGGTTTTGGTGCCAGCGCCCCCGGTAATAAACTGATGGAACACTTTGGCTTTACTGCAGACAACGTAGTTGCCAAAGCAAAAGAACTGCTGGGCTAACAACACAGCAGCCATTAACAACAAAAAAGGGAAGGTCGCAAGACCTTCCCTTTTTTATCTAAATATACCCCAGTTCGCTACAGCTGACGCTGAAACCGCAGATATGACGTTCCGGTTCCATCCTCTTTTTCGTTAAGCAGCAACACGGCTTGAGCCGGGTCACCAAAGACCGCAAAATCGAGAATGAAGGCGTCAACGGCCGCAAACGGATATTGCGCCTGCAGGCCATTACCGGACTGATCGATCTTCACAAGACGGTCCGCACCGCTAGCATTCCCCATCAGTGGCAAGCCCTTACTTCTGCCACGAATCAGGGTATAAACAGCCCCACCTTTTTTCTCCAACCGGCGTGAAAGCACCACTTCCTTGGCCAAAACCTGATCCGACGCTGAAAAACCACTACGATATTCCGGTGTTTTCAACGGAATCGACACATAGGGACCTTGATAGTCGCCAAAATCTGTCAGCAAGGTGGTTCCGGGAATACGTTGGTGTTTGGCATGCGCCTGCAACATCAACCGTTGGTCATCATTCCACACCAGTGCCTGCTGGTCGTTAGGCCAGTCAATAGCTTCGTAAAGCAGCCGTGAAGTTCGTGTCGCTGCCGAAGTACCGACAACAACAGCGCCCTTTTTCACGGCCAGCGGAAAAATCTCTGGAGCAAAAGCCTCGTAGCTCTGACGATGTTGTAAGCGGCCCTGGTTATCTGACAGGTCGATATAGCCCTGAAGGTCATCACTGATCGGCTTCAACCCTTCCGTCGAAAGAACCCAGCTATGCAGTCGAGAATCGGTTCCTTCCGAAACATCATGGACATCTTCACTCCACACGGCACCGATTTCCGGCTGACCATCACCGTTGAGATCACCAGTCGTCAAGCGCAAGCCGCGCGAGACATCAACTGCTGGTGTAAAGGACTCCAGTGGCTCAAAATACTGGCCATGACTGCGGAAATGTTGCAACCGGTCATGATAGAGAAGATACAACTCAACACCATCACCTGCCGACCAACTGACAATTTGAACCGGATTTCCCGGAACTTCAAACATCAGCTCTCCCGGTGTCGCCACCGGTTGGGGATGTTGTACAGACAGGACGTGCGGCTGCGACATGACAACCGGTGCTGCCACTTGATGTACGGCAGCGGTTTTACGTGGCGTCTGCAACACCACTGGCTGCGGAGCCGGAGGCTCGGTAGCCACCTTTTCCATCGCCAGGATGGCATTATCTGATCCACGCTTTAGCAGAAGACGCTTACCACTGGCCGTTTCACGAACTTCCAGCGCCAACCCTTTTTCCGTTGGTCCCTGCGGCAAGACAGCATAGCCCTGATCCAGCAACACTTCGACCAGTGGAGCCAGAGTCGGATCAGCGAACAGATCCACCCCTTCGGGCATGACAACTTCTTTTGCGCCCTGCCATTTTTCCAAACGATCGGTAAGCTGCGGCCATTGACCTGCTACTGCCAATGACGTCACACTCAGCAACAGCACCATGATGACAATTGACTTGAACCCTCGCTTCATAGCCACCTCATTGTTCAAACAAAAAGAGACAAAATACGACAGTAAATAAAAACTCCCCGACAGGACCGCGCCTGCCGGGGAGCAGTATAACATTTCAACCAGTCTCGTCAGCGGATTTTAATAACTCCAGTTGAAAGACAGGCAGTTGGTCATGGCGACATCGTCACCAAATTGATCTTCGATGCCATCGCCGGGGACAAATACACCGAAGATATAGTCAATATTGAAGTTTTTGTCCAGAGCGTACTTGAGTTGCAGGTCGAACGTGGTACCGGCATAATCATCAACATCCGTGCCGGGATCTTTCACATTGGTCAGATTGTCCGTCTCATCATACCAGATGAAGAACACCTGAGTTTTGTAGCTCAGCTTATCAACCATAGCAGACAGGTCACCCTTGGCGCCAAGAGCAGCAACGATCTGACCGGGGTTGTTACCGGAACCGCCGTTGCTGATGCCGCCGTAGCCGTTACCACCAACTGCGCGCTCAGGAGCATAAGAGTACAGGGTTGCGCCATAGCTCTGACCGATATCCTCACTGAGGATACCACCGTCCATACCCATCAACGGCGTAAAGCGGCCGATGTCGGTAATACCGACCCAACCTTCAACATCGTCATCCGTCGCATCATCATCACCTTGGGTATAACGTACGGCCACATAAGGATTAAAGGCTTTAGACACTTCCATCTCAGCGCCGGCGAAGAACGCCCAGGAAGAGATGTCCGCACCATTGTCAAATTCACCATCAGCAAAAACGATCTCGCATGAAGGCTTGAAGATGCCCGCTTTACCAGTTACTTCAGCACCGTAGTAGTTGATTTGTGCTTCACGGTTATCATTGTCACTGTAAGCATAGAACGGTGCAAGAGTGAAACCACCCATTTTTTGGGATACTTTCAACGAGTAGACGCGCCAGTCATTCATTTCGTCACTCTCGTAGAACGCATCAGGAGCGGTGGTGATCGCTGTCATGTTCTGGATAGGGATGTAAAGCAGTTCATAGCTGGTATTCTCAGCCAACTGGCCACGGAAGCCAAGGAACGGATGGTCATCACCGTAAAGCAGACCACCGGACTTGATATCCAGGGCGCGGATGTCCCAACCCGTCTGCAGCTCCAGTTGAGGCATGAATTTGTAGAGCATTTCGACACGCTCAATACCAAATTCGCCACCTGTATTGGCATTGTAACCTTTTTCGGCACCCGTGTAGTAGCTGCGGTCAGCCGTGTCTTTCTGCATGATCACGTCAGCCTCGGCAATCATCTTGACGGACCACTTTTCACCGGAAGCTTTCCAGCCCAAACGCAGTTCGGCTCGGACATGCTCCCCTTTAGCCAGACCACCCTCGTTAACGATAATCTTGTCTGTTGCACCATCATCAAAGTCGAAGTTCTTGTAATAAGTTGGTTTTACTTTAGCCGTACCAAAGAAATCAATGGCCGCCCAACTCGGTGCCGCCAGGGATACCGCGACCAGCACGGCAACCAGCATCAACAGTCTTTTCATTCTTTCCTCCCAGTTAGAATTAGATATGTTACGTGACACACAATTAATGGGAATCTAACAGTCAGAATTTGATCCGTCAAGTAAAAATAAAACACAGTTATACTTTGTCTGATAAAACGAAACACACTGGATAAACGAGAGTTTTTTATCTTTCTTCGCAAAAAATATTCTAAATTGACAACAATGCCAGCGAGGATTAGTCTCAGCAGGCAGCAATTAAACCCTATTTTATTCAATTTCATATGAATGGAGAAGATCATGGCGGATAGTGCTTGTAGCAGTTGCTCCCAAAGCAGCTCGTGCTCCGATACAGAAAAGAAAGCCTGCGAAAAACAGCAGGCGGAAGAAAAATTGGCCAACAATCTGGCCGCAATTAAACATAAAATCCTGGTCATGTCCGGCAAAGGGGGGGTAGGCAAAAGTTCTACCGCAGCGAACATTGCCCTGGCCCTTTCTCAGACCGGCGCCAAAGTCGGACTAATGGACATCGACCTGCACGGACCCAGCATTCCAACCTTGCTCGGTCTTGAAAATCAACGCCCCCCGGTTGTCGATGACAGCATGGTTCCCGTTGAGCGTAACGGCCTCAAAGTGATGTCCATCGGCTTTCTCGTCGCCAACCCCGACGACGCCCTGATCTGGCGTGGTCCGGTCAAGGCCGGAGTGATCCAGCAATTCATCAAGGACGTCCACTGGGGCGAACTGGACTATCTGGTGGTTGACTGCCCTCCCGGAACCGGTGATGAACCGTTGTCCATCGTTCAACTCCTCGGTGAAAACAGTGGCGCCGTCCTCGTCACCACGCCACAAAAGGTCGCCTTGGTCGATGTCCGTAAATCCGTAACCTTCTGTCGCCAGGTCAAGCTGCCCGTTTTCGGCATCGTTGAAAACATGAGTGGCTTTGTCTGCCCGAAATGTAATGAAGTGATCGATATTTTCAAAAAAGGCGGTGGACAGAAGATGGCCGCAGAGATGACAGTTCCGTTCCTGGGTCAAGTCCCCGTCGACCCACGCATGGTCGATGCCGGCGATGACGGTGTTCCAATCGTTGAATCAGCCCCCGACTCACCGACCGCTACAGCCCTTAAGGAAGTCGCTCAGGAATTGATGTTACGCTGCCTCAATCCCGGCGGCGGCACTGCTGACCTAACTGAACAATAAAGTGGGTAAAACCACGTAATAGATTCAATGGCCCGCTGGAGCATTTCCGGCGGGCCATTGTTGTAATGGCCCCATACATCGACCAGATCGTTGGCAGCCATCAATTTTTTTCATTCTCGCTGAACATTCTATCCTGAATGGAAAAAGAGACCCTTTATGGAAGAACTGCGGCAAAAACCCCAAATCAAGCGATCTGTCGAAGGGTTGTTAATTTTTTGCGAGTTTTACTTGACTCTTCGCACCACAGGGGCTATGAAGTGATTCTTCACTGCCAGTAAAAAAAATTATGATACGGCTGGGGGCTGCGTACCTCCGCCGTTTGTATTGTTCATTTTATCGTATACGCTACTGTACCGACACCCGATCAGGAGAAAATGGAATCATGAGCCAAAGTGAAACCCCTTGCGGTAATCTGCTCGAACAACACGGTATTACCAACGTCAAATGTGTGAAACGCAATCTGTGCACCCCCGCGCTGTACGAAGAAATCATCCGCCGTGGTGAGGGCACCCTGTCGCACCAGGGACCGATTGTTGTTTCCAACAGCAAATATACCGGCCGTTCTCCCAACGACCGCTTCATCGTTAAGGCAGGAAAAAGCGGTGAGGACATCTGGTGGGGCGATGTCAATCGTCCTTTTGACGCCGACAAGTTCGATGCTCTGTACAACCGCATGATGGCGTTTCTCCAAGAGCGTGATCTGTTTGTTCAAGATTGTTTCGCCGGTGCCGACAAGGAATACCGTCTGCCCGTGCGCGTCGTCTCTACCCGTGCCTGGAACAGCCTGTTCGCCCGCAACATGCTGATCAAGGCCACTGATGCCGAACTGGAAAACTTTGACCCCGGCTTTACCGTCGTGGCTGCCCCTGATTTCAAAGCGGTTCCCGAAATTGATGGCACCCGCTCCGAGGCCGCAATCATCATCAACTTTGAGCGTAAACTGGTCTTGATTGCTGCTGCTGCCTACAGCGGTGAAATCAAGAAGAGTGTTTTCTCGGTACTCAACTACCTGCTGCCCCAGCGTGGCGTTTTGCCCATGCACTGCAGTGCCAATGTTGGCGCCAATGGCGACACCGCGATTTTCTTCGGTTTGTCTGGCACCGGCAAAACGACTCTGTCAGCCGATCCAAACCGTCGTTTGATTGGCGATGACGAGCACGGCTGGACCGACAAGGGCGTATTCAACTTCGAAGGCGGCTGCTATGCCAAGGTTATCAACCTGAGCCCGGAAGCCGAGCCGGAGATTTTCAAATGTACCCGCAGCTTCGGCACAATCCTTGAAAATGTCGGCATGGACGCCACCACCCGTTACGTTGACCTGGATGATGCCAGCATCACCGAGAATACCCGGGCGGCATATCCGATCTCCCACATCCCCAACATTGTTCCCGAAGCTCAGGCTGGCAACCCGAAAAACATCATCATGCTTACGGCGGATGCGTTCGGTGTCATGCCTCCGATCTCCAAGCTGACTCCGGAACAGGCTATGTACCACTTCATCTCCGGTTACACGGCAAAACTGGCCGGTACGGAGAAAGGTGTTACTGAGCCACAGACCACGTTCTCAGCCTGCTTCGGTGCTCCATTCATGCCACTGCATCCTTCTGAGTACGGCAATCTGCTCAAAGAGAAAATCCGCGAAAACAAAGTGTCCTGTTGGCTGGTTAATAACGGCTGGAGCGGCGGCCCCTACGGTGTTGGCTCACGCATGAAGATTCGCTACACCCGCGCAATGCTGAATGCCGCCCTGGAAGGCAAACTCGACAACGTCGACTATCAGCAAGACCCGATCTTCGGCCTGCACATTCCGCAAAGTTGCCCGGATGTTCCGGCTGAAGTCCTCAATCCGCGCAACACCTGGCAGGACAAAGCGGCTTACGATGAAAAAGCCAGCGAGTTGGCCAAGGCATTCCACGCCAACTTTGCCAAATTTGCTGACGGCGTCACTGAAGAAATTCGCAACGCCGGTCCGCTGGTTAAATAAGCGACATTCCAGCTTTGAACAAAAAAGGGGTGTTCCCGTTCGGGAACACCCCTTTTTTATTGTCTGCGAGTAAACTATTTCTCAGCGGCAAAGCGTTTCAAGGTTGCGATCTCTTCGGGCCAGCGCTCCGGCTTGGTGGTTTCAAGAATCAATGGAATGCCATCAAAGCGGGAATCTTTGAGAATATACTCAAAACAACCCCAGCCAATCTCGCCATCCCCCAGCGGTGCATGACGGTCCACCCTGCTGCCCAGAAGCGTCTTGCTGTCATTGAGATGCATCCCGAACAACGCGTCGAAACCGATCAGCACAGCAAACTGTGCAAAAGTCTTCGCACAGGCAGCTTCATCGCGCAAATCGTATCCGGATGTAAACAGATGGCAGGTATCCAGACAGACCCCCACCCGTGTTTTGTCATCCACCTGGCGAATAATCTCTGCCAAATGGTCAAAGCAATAGCCTACATTACTCCCCTGTCCCGAGGTGTTTTCGATCACGGCGACAACATCGCGGGTCTCATCCAGCGCCAGATTAATCGACTCGGCAATGCGTGCCAGGCAATCCTGCTCGCCAATCTCGCGCAAATGACTGCCCGGATGAAAATTGAGGCGCGTCAAACCGAGGGCTTCACAACGCTGCATTTCATCAATAAACGCCCGTCGGGATTTTTCCAGTTTGTCGTTATCCGGGTGGCCCAGATTAATCAGGTAGCTGTCGTGAGGAAGGATCTGCTCAGGCCGATAGCCATACGTTTGACAGGCCTGCTTAAAAGCCGTGACACTTTGTTCCGACAACGGCGGCGCTGACCAGCGCTTCTGGTTTTTGGTAAACAGGGCAAAGGCTGTCGCCTTCAAATCTACGGCATTGGCAACAGCACGCTCCACACCGCCAGCTGCGCTGACGTGGGCACCAACATATTTCATTGTTCCATCCTGTCTCTATTCTCGTGGCTGCAACAGGGCTCTGAACGCCTCAGCTTTCATAGGGGCCGCGAAGTGATAGCCCTGACCGATGACACATTCCCGTTCCAGCAGGAAGGCTTCCTGATCCTGATCTTCAACACCCTCGGCAACGACCTGTAGATCCATATTCTGACCAAGGGCAATAATGGACCCGGCAATGGCGGCATCACTTTCACTGTTGACCACCTCGCTGATAAACGAACGATCAATTTTGAGTTTTTCCACCGGCAAGCGCCTGAGATAGTTCAAGGAGGAATAGCCGGTGCCAAAATCGTCGATGGAGAGATGCACCCCTTTACGTTTCAATTCCTGTAGCAGGTCGATGGTCTTGCGATCATCTTCCATCAACATGCTTTCGGTAATCTCCAACTCCAGCAGCTCCGGTAGCATGCCGCTCTCCTCCAACACCCGTTCCACCGTGGCACTGAGATCACTATGAAATTGGACGGTTGAGATATTAACCGCCACCCGCAGGGGAATCAGCCCTTCATCCTCCCATTGCCGATTCTGACAGCAGGCCTGGTTGAGAACCCATTCTCCCAACGGCACGATCAAACCGGTTTCTTCGGCCAACGGAATAAAATCCGCCGGTGAAACGACCCCAAGTTCGGGATGATTCCAGCGCAACAGCACCTCCACCCCGGTCGGGGTACGGGTACGCATATCGTACTGGGGCTGATAATACAATTCAAACTGATCTTTTTTCATGGCATCACGCAACTGGGTCTCCAACTCGAGAAACTCCTGAGCCCGGCCATTCATCTCCGGAGTATAAAACTGGAAACTGTTGCGCCCGTGCGATTTCGCATAATACATTGCCGCGTCGGCACTGGTCATCAGCCCTGCCACATCCTGTGCATCGTGGGGAAAGCGACTGATCCCGACACTTGCCGTCACAAACAGACGGTGTGAATCGATCTCAAACACTTCACTGAGGGCATGGATCAGATTACGCGCCTGAACAGCGGCCAGGTGGGCACGGGCGGTCTCCTCAAGGATGATCACAAATTCATCGCCACCCAACCTCGCCAGAGTATCCGAACGGCGTAAATGACCCTGCAACCGGCGCGCCACGGCCATCAGCAGCTTGTCACCTACCTCATGTCCCAGCGAATCGTTGATTTTTTTAAAACGGTCCAGATCGATAAACAATACCGACATTTTACTTGAGTTGCGCTTGGCCCGCTCTATCGCATGATACAGACGATCCTTGAAAAGTCGCCGATTCGGCAATCCGGTCAAACTGTCGTGATTGCTGACATGGTTAAGGAGGTCCTTTTTCTCCTGCAGACGTTTTTCCGCCAGCTGTTGCCGCGTCAGATCTTTAAACACCAACACGGCCCCTTCATGATCACCACCGGGACCAATCAACGGAGTAGCAACGTATTCAACTGAAAATGTCGAGCCATCACGACGGCGAAAACAATCCAGATCCGAACGGGCGCTTTCCCCGGCATCAAGCCGGAAGGTCCGGCAGACGGGGTGATCCTGCTCTGCCATCACCTCGCCACCAGCGTCAACGACAGGAACGCACTCCACGACACAACTGTCGAGTAATTCGTTGATCTCAAAGCCAAGCATGCGTGCCGCCGCAGGATTAACAAAGGTCGCGCGCCCCTTCTCGTTGACACCGACAATCCCATCACCCGCTGCATTAAGAATCAGCTCTTTATGGCGTTGCAACAGCGCCAACTGGCGAACCTGACGCTTTACCAGCACTGAAATGACACCGCCAAGCACGACAAATAACAATAACATCCAGAACGCACCGTGCTGAATCTTTGTCATGGCATCGGCCAACCACTGTTCCGTCTGCCTGCCGAGTTGATCGAGACGTTCCTGCGTCAATTGAGCCAAAGCGACATTAAGATTTTCCAGACCGATATAGCTATGCTGCAAGGATTGCTCCAGAATGATCCGCTGCTGCTGCAGATCGAGATGTTCCTCGTAAAGACGATAAAGGCCTCCACTGACCAACACGGTCTGATAGGTTTGATTGATCCGGTATTCGTCACCAAACAGCTGTACTTTGATCTGCTCAAGGAGATGGCTGCTCTCAGACGTCGGCAGCACCCCTTCTTCCGAGAGGATACGCAGGTTGCGCTCCAACCGCTCCAATCCGGGCTTGAGCATGTTGTCGCGAATATCGTCCAATTGATCATGGCGGGTGGCACTGGCCAGCATTTCGACTTGCCGGGCCAGACTGTCCACTTCGGCCTTGACCTCGCGCAGCAACGGGAACCAGCGTTCACCGCGGGTCTCAAGAATCTGCGTCGCAATCTCTTCGGCGGAACGGGTGGGGATATTTCGCCAACGACGGATCAGAACCGCTTCTTTCAACCGCTGTTGCCCTTGTAACATATCGGCGGTGGTATGCAGTCGCTCCAACAAACGGCGCACCGCCATGATCTCGGTTCCCTGAACATAGCGTTGATGCACCTGACGATAGAGGCTGGCCCATTGGTCAGCCCGATCGGTGAAAAGATTCAGATCCTCCAGCGCTCTTTGACAACGCAGCAACGGCTCGTTTTCATCCTGATCAAACTGGCCGATAAAGGACACCAACAGACTGCTATACAGATGGACGGTTTCATTATGGTGATTACTCTGATCCTGTTCGTAAAACAACTTCAGCGATTCCGAACGAATCTCGGCCAGCAGGGTTTGCAGATTTTCCACTTTGGCTTGCTTGTTAATCAGCTCCTGGTGCACCTGATCGCGCTCAGCGCTCAGATCGGTAACCAGGTTGTATCCCAACCCGATTAACGCTAAAGAGGCGATGATCGCAACAACGATCAACACCCAAACCAACATAAAGACCGTGCGGCTCGGTGAACGTATCATGGCAATCCCGTCCGCTGGTCGAGAAGCATCTTGATATGTTTCCAGTCAAAGGGAACAATTTCACCGCCGACAAAGCGTGTTCCCCACACCTTCTGACAAGCCTGATGCTGTTGAGGATTCAGCTGTAGTGGCACCCCCAGGCCAAGGTCAAATTCACCCAGCCTTTCGAGCGCTTCGACGACACCTGCCCGCTGCAAAGACGCCCCCTTATCCGTCAGAGCCTTGAGCAGGATTCTGCTGACAATATAGCCTTCAAAACTGACATAATCCGGCGCACCTGCCACGTCAAAGGTTTCCCGATCGTGTAAATAGTCATCGACGATCGGAACCCCGGGGGTCACCAGCGGGGGAACAACCTGCGACACGATGACACCATCACTGTGGCCATTAAGGTCACGCAACAACAAATTAGCGCCGACAAAAGAGACATTCAGAAAAAGTGCATCAAGACCGGACTGCTTGGCAAGACGGATAAATTTGGCGCAAGGCGCATAAGCACCAACCATGATCACGGCACGAATTTCCCGCCGTGAAAACAGCAGATCCGCCAATGCATTTTCAACCGCCAGCGTATTGCGCTCGTAGCGCACATGAAGAATGGTCTGAACGTCGTCAATACCGTAACGTTTCAAGGTCGTCACCCCGCCGACATAGCCGGCATCCCCGTAACTGTCACGCTGGGTAAAAAAAGCGATCTCACGCGGGTCCAGCCCACCATCCTCCACCAACGCCCGAATCATTGTGGTGATTTCCTGAACATAGCTGGCACGGTAGTTAATGACATACTTTTCGGGAGGTTGCTTACGCAACAGTCCGGCACCGGTGAAAGGAGCAAAAAACACCACACCATTTGATTTCACCACCGGCAAAGCGGCAACAGCCGTCGGCGTCCCCACATTGCCGATCACCGCCAGAACATGATCATCATCGATCAGACGTTGCATATTAGGGGCGACACGGTGCGGCTCATAACCGTCATCGTAGACCTGTAATCTTACCAACCGCCCCTGGATGCCACCCTGTAGATTAATCCGCTCCAAACCAAGCAGAACACCATCCCGCATCCGCCGACCCAATTCTGCTGTGGGACCGGTCAAGGCCGTGGACATACCGAGAACAATTTCTTCGCCCTCAGGTGCGGCAAAAAGCACAGAACTGTACAGCAAAAAAACCAACACACAACCAAGACGCCACACAATCCTGTTCTCCATAAAACAATTCGCCCTTAATCTTTAATAAATTAATTTCTGCCGTTTTCTCATTTATAACATTTCCTCCATCGAACACAAGCCGCACACCAGGTGCACGCACTGGCTAATCAGCACCAAAAAACCAC